>NZ_JAUOSH010000035.1:0-51759 GCF_030548765.1 Shewanella sp. 3_MG-2023
GGGGCGAGGGGTCGTCTCTTGATAAGAGTAAGTCCGCTCCGCCAACATTACGATAAGCCCTGCTAGCAATAGCAGGGCTTTTTCGTATCTGTTATTTAAAGAATGAATAATAGTGACTTGCAAAAGTAGTTTGCTAAAGCAGTGGTAATTCAGTTGCTTAGACGCTTGATTAGAGATCAACGGCCTGTCACGCCGGGGCGAGGGGTCGTCTCTTGATAAGAGTAAGTCCGCTCCGCCAACATTACGATAAGCCCTGCTAGCAATAGCAGGGCTTTTTCGTATCAGTTATTTAAAGAATGAATAATAGTGACCTGCTAAAGTAGTTTGCTAAAATAGTTTGCTAAAATAGTTTGCTAAAGCAGCGGTAATTCAGTTGCTTAGACGCTTGATTAGAGGTCAACGGCCTGTCACGCCGGGGGCGAGGGGTCGTCTCTTGATAAGAGTAAGTCCGCTCCGCCAACATTACGATAAGCCCTGCTAGCAATAGCAGGGCTTTTTCGTATCTGTTATTTAAAGAATGAATAATAGTGACCTGCAAAAGTAGTTTGCTAAAGCAGTGGTAATTCAGTTGCTTAGACGCTTGATTAGAGATCAACGGCCTTTCACGCCGGGGGCGAGGGTTCGTCTCTTGATAAGAGTAAGTCCGCTCCGCCAACATTACGATAAGCCCTGCTAGCAATAGCAGGGCTTTTTCGTATCTATTATTTAAAGAATGAATAATAGTGACATGCAAAAGTAGTTTGCTAAAACAGCGGTAATTCAGTTGCTTAGACGCTTGATTAGAGATCAACGGCCTGTCACGCCGGGGCGAGGGGTCGTCTCTTGATAATAGTAAGTCCGCTCCGCCAACATTACGATAAGCCCTGCTAGCAATAGCAGGGCTTTTTCGTATCTGTTATTTAAAGAATGAATAATAGTGACCTGCAAAAGTAGTTTGCTAAAGCAGCAGTAATTCAGTTGCTTAGACGCTTGATTAGAGCTCAACGGCCTGTCACGATGGCGGCGAGGGTTCGTCTCTTGATAAGAGTAAGTCCGCTCCGCCGACACAAAGACGAAAGCTTTTACAGCAATGTAGAGGTTTTTTTCGTTTTGTAATTTAATTATTTTCAGCTTTATATTGATAAAGAAAAAGAATGTTAGCTGAGTTGTCTGTGCTTTTAGAATATGACTTTTTCGTTGTCGAATTCAATTAAATATCTGCCACTGAGTAGAACTATATTATTGAAATTATGTTTCTACGAAGTTTTATCATCGTAAGCCAATAGTAGTTACAGTATCTCGATCAGTTTATAAAGTCTATTTCAACCGTTTGCACTGTTTTAAGTAAAGAACAGCACCCTCAACTGTAACCCTCCCTTAAAACAGCATGCCAATATCAGTATCTTATAAAATCATACAAATATTTAAGTGGTTTTTTATCAGTTAAATGATCTAGCTAGCAGAACCGCGGTTTACTGATTTATTAACTTTCTGTGTGGCTATATAATCAAATGTATATATAAGTGTAAAGTCCAATAAGTAGGTTCTTTTTAGCAATGCATACAACTCAAAATATCAAAGCTTATTGGCAAAAAACCTTAGATATAACGGCAAAAGCACTGAGTACTGATGTGTGTGCCTTTTTGTTAGATGCTCAGCAGATGATGCGTTATGTGGCATGTAATGAAGAAATCATCGATAGAGATTTACGCGAATTACAGCAAATTACCACTCCAGTCATCAATAATATTCCTTTATCGGAATTAGCCACTAATCAAGTCATATCAATAACCCATAAACAAAAACAATATAGTATCCATCTGCAACCTCTTGTTGATGATTACGGTAAACAACTGGGCTGCTTTTGTGCGATTTATTCTAAATTGTTATCTAAAGATTTTAACTTAGCTTTAATTAATCTCACTGTTGATAGCCTGGAACACTCTTTATCTAAGCTTCACTCCCAACAGGAACAATATCAATCCATTAACTTACAGAATTTCATTGATGCTTTTAGTGAACATATTTGGGTAAAGGATCTTGACGGTAAGTATATTGTTTGTAATCAGAGTATAGAAAAAGCTTGGAATAAAAAGACGGGTCAAATAGTCGGTAAAATGGACCATGATCTATTTGATGTTGAAACAACAAAGCTTTTTATCGAGACCGATAACAGTGCGATTTTGGCAAGAAAACCGATTGTAGTGTCTGAGTGTGAAGGCACAGATCCAAACAATAACCGTCACTGGTTAGAAACGGTTAAAGCGCCATTAATCGATAATACAAATACTATCCAAGGCGTTATCGGTATTACCCGAAATATTGGTCGGCATAGACAAAATGAAAAACAATTGTTACTGGCCGAAAGTGTGGTTGAGAACACGATTGATGGTGTATTAGTTACCGACAGAGATGGCAATATAAGTGAGGTCAATAGTGCATTTACCAATATTACCGGTTTTGAACGTGAAGAGGTTATAGGTCAAAACCCGCGTATTTTAAATTCCGGCAAACATGATACTGAGTTTTTTGCCAAAATGTGGAATACCTTGCTCGTAAAAGGTAAGTGGCATGGCGAAATTTGGAATAAAAGAAAAAATGGTGACATATTCCTCCAAGCAGCTACCATTAATGCGGTTTATGGCCAAGATGATACTATTAATTTTTTCGTAGCTGTATTTTCAGATATATCAAAGCAGAAAATTAACGAAGAAAAGCTCGAGAATTTAGCTTATTACGACAACTTAACCCAATTACCTAATCGAATTTTATTACGGTCTAATTTACAAGTTCAAGTTGAGCATGCGGCAACTAAACAATCGCAACTTGCAGTTATCATGTTCGATATTGATTTTTTCAAACATATTAACGACAGTTTAGGTCACGAGGTGGGTGATAAACTATTAGTTGAAGTCGGCCGCAGATTATCCAATATCAGTCATGAACATTGTACTGTTGGCCGCCTAAGCAGTGACGAGTTTGTGCTTGTTTTAAATGATAATACTCAGAGTGATATGGTGGCATCCCGTGTAAATCATATTAAGTCTCTAATAGAGCAGCCATTTAGATTTGATGACAGTTCTTTAATTCGAATTACCTTGAGTATGGGCGTTTCAGTTTTCCCTCATGATTCTGTAAATAGCGAAAACTTATTACAAAATGCCGATACAGCGTTACATATAGCAAAACAAAGTGGTCGTAATACAGTGACCTTTTACGATTCAGCTATGACAATGAACTCAGTAGCGCATTTGAAAATCCAAAATGCTTTACACGAAGCCATTCAAGAGCAGCATTTTCATTTAGTTTATCAACCTAAATTATCGTTGAGTAGTGGTCAATTGGTGGGACTAGAGGCGTTGATCCGATGGGAGCATCGGGAGTATGGTTTTATTTCACCAGCTGAGTTTATTCCTATTGCTGAAAAAACCGGTTTAATTCACGAAATTGGTTTAGTAGTACTTCGAATGGCTTGTCTTCAAGGCAAGCAATGGCTTGATAATGGCTATCATTTTGGTCGGATTGCCGTTAACGTTGCCAGTATACAATTTCAGCGCA
Organism: Shewanella sp. 3_MG-2023; assembly: GCF_030548765.1. Taxonomy (NCBI): domain Bacteria; kingdom Pseudomonadati; phylum Pseudomonadota; class Gammaproteobacteria; order Alteromonadales; family Shewanellaceae; genus Shewanella; species Shewanella sp. 3_MG-2023. The sequence goes on from NZ_JAUOSH010000035.1 coordinate 3,538, forward strand.
GTAATTTTATCGACAATGTCGCAATGATTTTGCAAGAAACTGGAATGCCTGCTAGTTGTCTTGAGTTAGAGATGACTGAAAGCTGCATGATGTATGAACCTGAAAAAGTGATCAGTGATTTAAAACGCTTGGGGGACATGGGAATTCAATTATCTGTTGATGATTTTGGAACCGGTTATTCATCGTTAAGTTACCTTAAAAAGTTACCTATTAATGTGCTTAAAATCGATCAGTCTTTTGTCTGCGATATTCCATTTGATAGTCATAATACCGCAATAGCCAAAGCTATTATTGTGTTAGGTCATGCACTTAATCTCGACATCATTGCTGAAGGGGTAGAAACTAAAGAGCAAGCGGCTTTTTTATTGGAAAATGGCTGCGATCAAGCACAAGGTTATTATTTTAGTCGTCCGCAATTAGCATCAACACTCACGCCTCTCTTAACAAACAGTAAATAAAAGTCCTTAAATTTTGTTTATAGGCGATTATTTAAGGACTTTACTGTAATAGAAAAGTCCACTTTTAAACTGATTTATGCGTATATATCTATTGTGTTGCTGATATCATTTTCGGTTGAAGTGTTTGCTATTTCAGTTAACGTTGTTAGAAATACGTCTCCCATATCATCTTTTGATAAGGTTTCAGCCATAGGTTTTAGCTCATCTAACGCTAATTTCAAAGACTCATGCTGCTCTGGGGTTAATGTACTTAACATTGATGAAATATCAGCTTGTTGTTCTTCAGTTAAGGTCGATACTGCTTTTTCAAGTCCTGGTGGAGTGCTCCCAGGTGGCGGTGGACCTTGTGGTCTTTCAGGCTTGCTGCTTGATTGCGTGTTTAGCTGAGTTTGTTGTGCCGAGATGTTATTGCTCATTAAGACTTGCATATCAGGCTCCTATTTATTGACCACGTTTTTGTTTATGTTCTGGCGGTGTGTGGTTATTAGGTACAGCAACCAGTTCTTCATCGATTAAAATACAGGTGGCTTCGATTTCATCGCCTTTTGGCGTCGTGAAGCTAACTTGATCTTCAGCGTTTTTATTTTCACAGATTGCATAAGCTTCTTGTGGTGGTTTACGCATTTGACGGTTTTTTTCTTGTGCGATGATATTGGCTGACATCAATGTCAGTAAGGGCATAAGGGCGAGTAAAGTGACTATTTTTTTCATTTTAAATCCATCCTAATGATAACGATATGACTTTAATTAAAGTCTTTGTTCGATTCGTCATTAGGTTAGCAATTAAATATGCAGTAATTGTGCAGATTTCATGGAGATTAAAGCCAAGTCATTGTTGTGACTAGTTTGCAGCCTTGTTGGTCGATATACTGAGTTTATGAAAATATCGAAGAAATTATTTTTAGCCTTTGTGGGCTTAACTAGCATAGTGTTACTTGCGACTTTATCGTTAGCAAGGTGGAGCTTTGATCAAGGCTTTCTAAATTATATTAATACCCTAGAACAAGAACGTTTAGCTCGTTTATCAACTGCAGTGGCTGATTTGTATCAGCAGTCAGCTTTTAATTGGAGCAACATCAGTTCAGGCCAATATAAGCAATTACTCAGACTGCATTTACCTGGGCCTGCCCCAAGGCATTTGGGCCGAAATGATTCATTGTCGAATAGGCAAGGTATACCACCTCCAGATCGTAGACCGCCACACTTATCTGAACATCGAAAACCCGCTAAAGGCTTTGAGCCAGAACACCGGCAACCGCCGCCTCATAAAAGACCCGACAGCAAAAGAAGGGATAGAGAGGTGAAGCCTCAGGTGCGCTTTGGACCTCCTACAGCAATTTACAACTTAGAGAATAAGTTACTTGCCGGCGTGGCTATCGATGACCGTAATAAGGCAACTTATGTTCCTGTTACCTATAAAGGAGAGCTTATTGCTAAGTTATATAGCTCACCAATCGTTAAGGTTAATAGTGAATCTGCAGCTATTTTTTCGCAACAACAGCTTTGGGCCACACTCTGGATAGGTTTGGGCTGCTTGTTATTGGCAAGTATTATTTCATGGCTGTTAGCTCGATTTTTATTAGTACCTGTGAAAGAGGTGGTTAAAGGTATTTCCTTTCTTTCAAAGGGCAATTATAGCGAACGTTTTACTCAGCAACGTCAAGATGAATTAGGTCAATTGATGAATGACATTGACCATTTAGCGATGATTTTAGATAAAAACCGTACTGCAAAAAATAGATGGTTTGCCGATATATCACATGAGCTTCGAACCCCCTTAAGTATTTTGTGTGGTGAAATTGACGCCATCAAAGCGGGAATTCGTCAATTTGATCAACAACAACTTGAGTCACTAGAGCAAGAAGTCATGCGCATCAAACATCTAGTCGATGATTTGTATCAGCTGTCTTTATCTGATGTCGGTGGACTTAAATACAATATCCAACCGATGGATCTCACTGAGTGCATTTCAGAAACAATAGCCTCATTAGGCAATAAAATTTCTGCTAAAGGGTTAGGCTACCGTTTTAACCATATTGAGCCGGTATTAATCAATGCTGATAAAATGAGAATTCAGCAACTAATTTCTAATGTTTTATTAAATTCAGTCGCTTATACAGATTCACCGGGTAGTATTGATGTCGATTTAATTCAGCAAAATACCAAGGTGCTGATATTAATTAATGATACTAAACCTTCAGTAGCGACAGACGATTGCGAGCTACTATTTGAGGCGCTTCATCGACAAGATAGCTCTCGGGTGCGCCGTAGTAATGGCGCAGGCCTTGGACTCACGATTTGCCGAAATATTGTAGAAGCCCATAAAGGGACAATTACCGCAAGGCCTTCTAATCTTGGCGGTTTATGTATTGAGATTGTATTGCCATTGGCCTAGCTACTTGGCTGTTGTTACAAGTAACGGAGTATTCATAGATCATGAATAATCATTATCAAAATAAACGCGTATTGATTGTAGAGGATGAGCCCAAAATAGCCCAAGTGCTTGTGGATTTTTTAACCCTTGAAGGCTTTGTCACTACGGTTTTACACGATGGGCTTGATGCTGTCGCAAGGATCCAAAATGACGCTATTGATTTTGTCATTTTAGATTTAATGTTACCGCACAAAGATGGCTTGACTATCTGTAAAGAAGTGCGGTCATTTTCAAACGTGCCGATTTTGATGTTAACTGCGCGCGTTGAAGAGATTGATCGTTTAATTGGCTTAGAAATTGGCGCTGATGATTATGTCTGTAAACCTTTTTCAGCAAGGGAAGTGGTAGCAAGGGTTAAAGCAATTATTAGACGAATGGAGCCTAGCGCTCAACTTGCTGAAGATGAAATAGCCTATAAGCATCTAGTGATAAATCTTGAGCGTTTTAAATGCCACGCTGCTAGCGTAGAGGTCGATTTAACCCCCGTTGAGTTTAGGCTTTTGCATACTATGCTTAAAAGACCGGGCGTGGTGCATTCCCGTGATAGTTTAATGCAAGTTTGCTATGTCGATGACCGCGTTGTGAGCTCTCGCACCATTGACAGTCATATCAAAAACTTACGTTCAAAATTATTACTCAATAATAAACAAGCTGATTTACTGCACTCTATTTACGGTGTGGGTTATAAAATTGAGTAGTTTTCCTTTTACCCCTATTAATTGTGCTTATGAGTTTTTTACTATATTTGCTGATGTTTCTCGCGCCTTGGTCTGCTTTTGTTTAGAATAGCTTTAATTTTAGGATCCCCTTAGCCATCGCTATTTGGGACACTTTTAAACTGAGACGGACTGTTTTTCTGTCTAGGAGCTTGAATGCAACTGTTTGTAAAAGATTTAACCGTAATCGACTTTTCTTATTTATGTCCAATTCGGGGCATGGTGGGCGAAAGCTGGATTGTTGATGTATTGCTTGATGGTGGTTTAGATGAGCAAAATATGGTGCTCGATTTTTCTAAAGTCAAAAAGACCATCAAAAGCACCATTGATGATGTAGCAGATCACCGACTATTAATACCTACCGCATGCAGTGACGTTCGTTGGCAGCAGCAGGGCGACAGAGTATGGATGGATTTCACCAGTCAGCAAGGTGATATTCATCTGGCATGCCCATCACAAGCCTTTGCGCTTATACCTACTGAAGTTATCGATTTTGAAAGCGTTAATGCCTTTTTAATTAAAGCATTACGTCAGGCACTGCCTGATAATGTTCAAGGCATTAGCTTAACTTTGCGCACCGAAGTGCTTGAAAGCCCTTATTACCACTACACCCATGGTTTACGAAAGCATGACGGTAACTGCCAGCGTATTGCTCACGGTCACCGTAGCCCTATAACTGTGTTTGAAAACGGCATTGCTGCGCCTAAATGGGATAAATACTGGGCCGATCGCTGGCAAGATATTTACTTAGGCAGTGAAGAAGATGTTGTCTCTGTGCACGCCTTAGCATTATCACCGCAAACCCGTATCTCTGATGACAGCCATTTGGGCTTTCATTATCAAGCCCCACAAGGTGACTTTCAATTGGCAATGCCAAAAGCGAATTGTGACATCATTCCCCACGACACCACCGTTGAGTTGTTAGCACAATTTATTGCTGACACTATGGCTGCTAAATCTCCAGATTCTGTGTTCAAAGTCATTGCCTTTGAAGGTGTGGGTAAAGGCGCCATCGCCGTTAAGTAAACTTAGCATTTTGAGTGTGAGCTGAATTAGCAAGGATTAAGGTTATTTATATGTTTTTGAAGGGATTAAAACTATCTTCATTGGTTATGGTTACGCTGTTTTCTGTTGCCAGTTATGGCAGTATTAATTTACAAGGCAAGTTAGAGCAAGGCGCGTTAGTGCGTGGCACTGTTCCTGCTGGTAGCGCAGTCAAGCTTAATGGCGAAGTGGTAAAAGTGACTCCAAAAGGCCAATTTGCTATTGGTTTTGAGCGCGAAGCAAAAACAGAGCAGCTGCTAGAAGTGACTTATCCTGATGGGTTAACACAACTTAAACCACTGACAATTGCGAGCCGTGAATATAAAATTGATCGCTTAACCGGCATTAGTAAAAAAATCATGCAGCCAGATCCTGTGGCGCAAGCTAGAGCTGCAAAGGACTCAAAGCAAACTCGCGCCGCACGTAATGTGTTCAGTGAGCAAGATGCCTTTATGCAAGCGTTTATCTGGCCGGTAACTGGTAGGATTTCAGGGGTTTATGGTAGTCAGCGAGTTTACAATGGTAAGCCGGGTAACCCGCATTATGGTGTAGATGTTGCCCGTCCTACGGGAACGGTTGTCGTGTCTCCGGCTGATGGGGTTATTACCTTATCAGTGCCAGATATGTTCTATTCAGGTGGCACGTTAATCATTGACCATGGATATGGTATTAACTCGACTTTTTTACATCTGAGTAAGTTATATGCCAAAGAAGGTGATGTGGTCACTCAAGGCCAACCACTAGCTGAAATTGGTGCGACAGGGCGGGTGACTGGACCGCATCTCGATTGGCGTTTGAACTGGTTCCAAAAGCGTCTGGATCCCGTGTCAATTGTGCCGTCAATGGAGAGTGTGCTTGCGGCTGAAAACAAGGCTAAAACCGCAGAAAAGCAATAAGCCAATATTACGACAAATAACCCTTCTTAAACAGGGCTGGTACTTAAAGCCGTTATGTTAATAACGGCTTTTTTATGCCGTTTTAATTTAGCTCGCTCGCAATAATGGCTTCGATCCCTAATGGATGCACTTTGACGCAAATGCCCTCGGCTTTAAAGGCAATTGTGGGATTGGCTAAGCGTTCATTATCCCCTTTAGGCGAGCTTTGCTTAACTTTAATGGCTGTTTCACCAGCGATGATAGGGGCGAGTGTCGGTACTTTTTCAACTAACTCGGTAACTAATTGCTCGCAGGTTTGTGCAGTAGAAGGCATGACTAGCTCAACATGTTCCCAGCCTTCAACGGGATAGCTTTTATCTGATGGGTAGGGCAGCTCAACACAAGTAACGTTTTTATCTGCCAGTGTCAGTGGCTGGGTCAGTTTAATGATCAATATCGGTCGGCCGTTAATCATATTATTCGAAATCACTTCACCGTGCTCACTGAATTGCTCTGTGAGTAATTTTGCTTTATCTGCGTCATTGACTCTTAAAGCGCAGTGATCACATTCAAGAGACAGTTTATCTAAACCAAGTTGGCTAATGAAGGCCTCAATGCGTGCGCTAAATTCTGGCCAAGTTTCTATTAAATAAGGGTAATTCATCGGTAGTATCCGTTTGTATAGGCTGGAGTATTAGTCGCACTCAACCGCTATCACGATATTGTTAATATTATTAAGCTGTGAAGGTTAAGGCCAAATTTCGATTGGGGTGCCTTCTTCGATGACTCGCCACAACTCATCCATTTCTTTATTAGTCACCGCAATACAGCCGTTAGTCCAATTGTATTGCTGAGCTTGTTCAGGGGGTAATTCTGAGTTGGGGTTTTGACCGTGGATCATAATCATGCCGCCAGGACTAACACCTAGGGCATTGGCACGTAATTTATCTTCTTCATTAGGGTAAGAAATATGAATTGATTTATAAAATGCACTGTCTGACTTTTTATAGTCTAAAACATAGCGGCCTTGGGGAGTGCGTTGATCGCCTTCTTTAAATTTATGGCCTTGTGGGGCATCGCCCATGGCAATTTGATAGGTTTTTAATACCTTGCCTTGCTGGTAGATAGACATTTTAGCTTCTGACTTGTTCACAACAACTAAATCAACTTTTGCTTGAGTTAATTTATCAACAGACGCAAGAACCGTACTAGACTGTAAAATGACGATAAAAATAAGGGATTTAACCAAGCGCATGCAGACTCCAAAAAAGCAGGATTTTCTAATTTGTTTTATGTTAATAATGTTAACATGAGTATCAGTTCAAAATATGCTTCGCATAAAAATGATTAGAGCAGATATCGTTAGTGATAATACCTTACTTTTTCCTTAGGGCGGTATTAAATTTAAGTGGATTGTAGAGTAACCCATGACGTTAGAAGATAAACACGATAACCATTATAAAAAGCAAATCCGAACCATTATATTTGGTACCGATACCCCTTTGGGTAAAGGCTTTGATATAACACTGATTATTTGTATTTTACTCAGTGTAACGCTGATTGTCTTAGACACGATAGATAGCGTTCATGCTCAGTATGGCCAAGCGATTTATTACGCTGAATGGGGGTTTACTTGGTTATTTACCTTTGAGTATTTGCTGAGAATATACGGCTCACTTAATCGCTGGTCCTATATGCGTAGCTTTTATGGCATTGTGGATTTAATGTCAATTCTGCCAAGCTTTTTAGCGCTGATTATCCCAGGAGCCAATATTTCATTGGCCTTTAGAGTATTACGGTTATTCAGAATTTTCAGAGTGTTAAAGTTATTACGCTATTTAAGTGAAGGCAATATTTTACTTAAGGCGATGATCCACGCTAGACGCAAAGTCTTCATCTTCTTCTTTTCAGTGAGTCTGATTATTATGGCGCTGAGTGTGGTGATGTATGTGGTTGAGGGGCCAAGTAACGGGTTTACTTCGATCCCTAAGTCCATGTATTGGACTATCGTTACCATAACCACGGTTGGATATGGTGATATCACTCCGCAAACCAATTTAGGCCAAGCCATTGCATCGCTGACCATGTTGATAGGTTATTCTATTATTGCGATACCAACGGGAATATTAACTGCTGAAATTTCCCATGAAATGGGCGCAGAAAGAGAACTGAATAAAGATTTAAGAAAATGCAGTAACTGCGGCGCTCGTGGTCATCAATTACATGCATTGTTTTGCCATCACTGTGGCAGTGAGTTAGAAATCAGCAACCTTGAAGGGGAGTCATGACCGAAGCTAAATTTGTTCAAGGGCCAATATTTCGTCATATATTGGTTATGAGCTCCACCGCCGCAGTGGGAATTTCTGCGCTGTTTGTGGTGGATTTATTAGATATCTTTTTCCTCAGTTTGCTCGGTGAGTTGGAATTAGCTGCCGCCGTGGGTTATGCCGGGGCGATTTCTTTTTTTACGACTTCAATTGGGATTGGTTTATCCATTGCGCTTGGGGCGCTTGTCTCCCGTGCTGTTGGCGCTAAAAATATGGTGCTAGCTAAAAGAATGTTGCTTAACAGCGCGTTGATCTCTCTGCTAACCAGTATTTTTGTTGCGATTGTGGTGTTTATATTTATTCCCGAGTTACTGGCTCTCATTGGCGCAACGGGGAAAACTGCGGTGTTGGCGCAAAGTTATCTGCAAATTTTGGTGCCTTCTTTACCTTTTATTTGTTTAGCTATGGCGTTAGGTGGCGCTTTAAGAGCCATTGGCGATGCGAAATTGTCCATGTTGTCTACCTTAGCGGGTGGCGGTGTAAATCTGGTACTAGATCCGATATTCATTTTTGCCTTAGGGATGGGCATTGAAGGCGCAGCAATTGCCTCAGTTATTGCCCGAATTGCGGTATTTGTGGTCTCTGCCAGAGGGGTCATTGTGAAGCATAAGATGTTAGGTCAGTTTAACCGTCAGCATTTTGTTGAAGATATTAGCATTGTTTATTCCATTGCTCTGCCTGCGATGATTACCAATGTGGCGACACCAATTGGTAACGCGGTGGTCACTAAAGCGGTTGCTGATTTTGGTGACAGTTATGTTGCTGGTTGGGCGGTGCTTGGTAGGTTAATCCCCGTAAGCTTTGGGATGATTTTTGCTTTAAGCGGCGCAGTAGGGCCTATTATCGGGCAAAACTATGGCGCGCAAGAATTTGAACGAGTAAAAGAAAGCTTAACTAAGGCGATTCAATTTTGTTTTGTTTACGTGTTAGTGGTGTCGTTATTGCTGTTTTTATCCAGAAATGTGATTGTGTCAGCCTTTGATATGAAAGGTGACGCGGCAGATATTATTTTGTTTTTCTGTAAATACATTGCAATATTTTTCGTGTTTTCAGGGGTGTTATTTGTCGCTAATGCCGCATTTAATAATCTTGGTAAACCCAAATACTCAACTTTTTTTAATGTAGGTAAAGCGACCTTAGGCACCATTCCTTTTGTTTATTTTGGCGCGCAAATGGGCGGCGTATACGGCGTATTAATTGGTCAAGCGATTGGGTCTATTTTATTTGGTGTTGGCGGAGTGTGGTTGGGTTATCGTTTGGTTGATAAGCTTCAAGCGGCTTCACAAGGGCCTCAGCAGCTAATTAAGCCACAGACCATTGATGATGAGATTGAATTAGAAATGAGCCCGACCAGCTCACCTCAGTCGTCATCATATATTCAGTTAGCGCAATTAAACGAAGAGCCATTGTGTGAAGAGATTGTCCGTGATGGGGATTTAGATAACCCGCGAACGCCGAAAAGCTAGTGCATCACAGATTGACTCAAGTCGCTGTCTGAATGCTGCCTTGTAAAACTCAATGGGCAACAAGATGTAAAAAGCCCTCAACATAGTATGTTGAGGGCTTTTTTAATAATCTTTTTATAAAGGTCTTTTTATAAAAAACCTTTGTGGCGATTAAGCTTGGGTATTTTCCTTGGCTTCAAGCACTTCAGCTGCAGAGTTGTTGTCTGCTGCTAACAATTGTTGCTCTTCTTCTAAAGCAATTCGCGCTCGCTCAGCTTTTGAAATATAGCCAACCTTTGGATTTTTTTGCGGATTATCCGGCGTAATTTTATTTTTTTTTGCTTTAGCCCGCTTGGCGGTCTTTTTTATCATTAGCTGTTTTCTGTTCATGATATTTGGTAACTCTTTTAAAAAGTGCCAGCTGGGCACGATTTGGAAAATAAAATTAGCTAGTGGTGCGCTAAGCTAAATGTCTTGAATAACGCTAAGTTTAGCGCAATCTACTATGGGTATACAGTATAACTGCGTTATTTATTGATCTTGTGCTAGTTAGGCAGTTTGAATGTTAATGGAATTAACATTTAGGCACCGAAGGTTAATACTTACGGCTAAATTTCTGAATGTCGGCTGCAGTTGCACCATCATTGCATTCGCCTCGAATCTCACCTCTGCCTTCACTGACATTGCGATGAAGTACAATATAGCCTTCTTTACAGTAGCCATTCATATCGAGGGTTTTCTCTAGACCTAAATCCACCTGAGCACTCCATAGCGCCAAAAAGTCGGCTCGACGCTCCTGTTCTCTTGCATAACTGCGGGCATCTTGCTTACGGCGATCAATACGCTGCTGATGTGGTAGTGGATCTTCTATACCGCGGTCTGTTGCATTAGCGACCTTAGCTTTATAAGTAAATAGTTTGATGCCTTCGCCTTTTATTGATGAGCTAAAGGTATCTCTATATTTACCTGCGAATAATTCGGGATCGGGTGCTTGGGTTGCACATGCACTGAGGAGTAATGTACTGGTAAGCGTAAATAAAAACTTGAACACTAAATTAATCCTTCTGGATTTTATCTGTAAAAAATAGCTGTCAGATATTGGCGATGGATGATTGGGGGCTTGAGGCTGCTTGTTATCAAGGGCGTAAAACAAATGTACTGGCTTAAATCAATTCAAGCCAGCAGTTATCTCAATAAAAGCGCTTAAGCGTATTGTTTCGATAAATAAGCAATAATGTCCTTAGACTCATACATCCACTGAGTTTGACCATCTTGTTGTATTTTTAAACATGGCACTTTTAAGTGACCGCCTTCATTAACCAGTTGCTGTTTATGAACGTCTTGTTTGGCATCAACTGTAGCAATATTAAGGCCTTGGCGGCGAATTGAACGGCGCACCTTAACGCAAAAAGGACAAGCGGCATATTGATAAAGGGCTAACGACTTTGTTTGCTCATCAATTTTAGCTTGTTCAATGATAGGTCGCTGACGCTTTTTAGGAGGGAAAACAAAGTTAAGTAATAAGATGATACGGCCAAGGATCCAACGAATGACAAACATACTGCTTCCTTAAATATTCAGTTTTAATAATTGATCTTGTTATTTTATGTAATGGATTAAACAGCTTTTGCGATAATCCATTTTTACCGCAATCCATTTTGCCACAGTTTACGTGATGTTTATCACAGAGAACAGCACTGTATCTATTACAGTGCTGTTCTAAAATGTTAGTGACGCTCTGTTTTGAATCGAATTTTACTTAGTTAGCATCCAGACTTAAGGTCGCTAAGGCCGCATTTTTGTCGGTATTGACTCTGCTTTCTAAAATAAACACTCGACTTGGGTCGATTTGAGCCTGCTCTACCAAAAAGGTTTTAACCGCGTTAGCACGTTGCTGAGCTAATTCGCCGAGTTCGTCTTCTGAGATATCTTGCTGATTAAGAGTAAAGTTATATAAAGCGATGTGCCAGCGGGTTTGAAGCTCGACACTGTCAATTTGTGGGTGCTCTTCACTAATGGCTTGTTTAATTAACTGCGGATCTAGTTGTAAATCTGATTGATATAAAGCTATTAATGCGTCAGTTAATGGCCCTTGCTGAGGGTATTGGCTAGCAGATAAATCCGCCGGTAATTCCTCTGCGGGTATTTGTGCTAATTGCGCCAGCTTTTGATGTAACTGCTGTACTTGCAAGGCTTGTTGGTCGTTAACTAAATCAACGTCACCTCTAACATTAAGCTTCAGTAGCGGTCTATCGTTAAGGGCCTTTGCCAGTGATGTTAATGTGCTTTGCTGCTTATCAGTAATATCAAATTGACCATAATCAAATGCAATTTTATCCATCTCGTCATCATCACCGCCAACTAAACCTGCCAACAGTGAAAACGGCGCTGTGATGGCTTTGGTAATGACGTTAGTGATAGCGGTCATCACAATGCCGCCAATGCTGAAACTTGGCGAGTCTAAATCACCATCAACATCAACCCCGAGGTCTATCACACCATGTCGGTCTTGTAATAGGGCAATGGCTAAGGTGATAGGCAAAGAAGTGGCGAGGGAGCTATCCGTGGGTTTACCCAGTTGTAATTGATCAATAACCAAATGATTACTACCCACTAATTGATTATTTTCTAGCTGATAATTAAGCGCTAGCGACAATTGGCCCTTGTCGATGTAATAGCCCGCGTAGGTACCAGAATAGGGGTTAACTGAAGTGAGCTCCACCTTATTAAAGGCTAAGTTTAAATCAAGGTATGGGTTAGCTAATAGCGGGTTTACATCGCCTTTTAACGTCACAGGGGCATATTTATCGATTTTACCGGCTAAATCAACTGAAGCTCTAGTGTCTGGATTGGAAGATAATTGGGTGATCTCACCATTAAGTTGCTCAATTCCTGAGGCAAAGTTTGGTGTTAATGAATTATCGGCAAAGAAGGCGGAGCTATCTTTAAAAGCAACTCTATTAATCGATAAGTTAAATGCTGCTTCAGTGGTATCTGAGGTGGCGACTTGGGCGTTGATTTGCGCTTTTGCCTCATTGTTTGAAGATAATGCGGCCTCTGCAGGTGCTGTTTCAGGTGCTGCTTCGGTGACGATCGTACTATCAGCAGGCTGAACTTGGCTAACGACTAAATCGGCAATGTTAGTGCTTCTATCTTCAGCAATGATCAAACGGCTAAATAGGGTATCAAACAAGATTTCATCAATGGACAGGGATTTAGCGTGTTGATCAAACTTAAGCTCACTAACAGTCATCGCTTGCCAGTTTAGCAGTGGCTGTTTAAGCAAATTATCTTTTATCTTTAAATCAATGATTGAAGCTTGGCCTTGATAGATTAATTTATCCTTAGTATCGGCACTGATATGACCTTTGGTACTGAAAAAACCGGATTCAAGGGTGATGTTCATAAATGGCGATATATAGGGCTGTAACTTAGCTAAGCTGGCATTTTGATAATCAAGTTCGGCTTCTAAATTGATATTTTTAGCATCAAATTGGCCGCTAGAATCAATGCGGCTTTGATTATTGATATCAACGCCCAACTGGTAGCTTAGGGGTAATGATAGATCAGATTTAAATTGCTCTGTTGACAGTGATAAGCCACTAAACAGCCAATAATTTTCAAGCTCAGTGGCAACACTTTCAGTGACTTCAATTTTATAGTCACTTAGGTTCAGTTTATTTAACGTGACTAGCCATTGTGGTTCACTTTCAGTATTTGAGTTTGGCTCAATGACGTCAGTGTTAGCGTTTTTAGGTGCATTAATCGTTGAATTAGCTGCAGGCTCTGAGGTGCCTAAAATGTGCTCAAGCTGTTCAAGTTTTGGTGAGAATAAATTCACGAAATTGATATTCTCTGGCGCTGCAGTAAGCCAGAAGTCAGCATTGTTTGTTTGCAGCTCATTGATATCAATGCTGCGCTTGGCCGTTGATACGGTTATCCCATTAAGAGCAAGTAAACCAATACTGGCTACGTTTCTGTTAGCATCTTTGGCGGTTAAATTTTTTAGGGCAAAATCAGTGTTTGTTAGTGAAACTTCTATTGGGGTGTCAGGGCTTTTTTGCGTGATTAAAAAGGTGCTATTGAGCTTGATATCAGCTGATGTCAGGCTAGCCTCAAATAAGCTATCGACCAAACGCCAATAAGGCGTTACTGACAGTGAATTGACATCCAATTGGCCATTAACTATCAGTGGGCTAAGTTGCACTTGGCCATTGAGGGTAATTTTACCGGTTTGATTATCATCAAGCTTCAATGAAAATTGATTGGCGTTAGTGCTGCTATCTAATAGCGCCGTGGTGCTAAATTGCTTTAGTAATATTGATATCTCGTTATAGCTTAAAGCTGAATCGGTAATGGCATCGGTAATCTTAATATTTGCATTGGCAAAAGTGAAATTGTTGATGTTGAAGGAGATAGGGTCACTGTCATTGGGCTCTGGTTTAACTTCTTCATCAATCGAATTGTTGGCTAAGGTGGTGACAATATCTGAAAAATTATATTGGTAAGCACTATTAGAACCGTTAGCGCTTGACGCAAATCTTGCTAAGGCGACATCAGTACCATCAATAGTCAGGTAGTCTAGTGATACATCTAAGTTAAAAAGAGACTTCCACACCATAATATCGGTGGCAATATGGTTAATGTGCATGAAGGTGTTAGCTGTGTCATCTTCTGCGATATTGATGTTATCGACACTCAATTCAAAGCTGAAAGGGTTAATCTTGATGGCTTCAATGCTGACATCTCTACCGAGTAAAGCTGATAGGCTTTTAGGCAGTTGTTTTGTTGCGATAAAAGGGATTAATAATCCTAATATCATGACAAAAATCAGATACAACATCGCAGTGTAAATGACGATTTTTTGGTAACGAGGGCGCTGTTTGAATGCTAATGTTAACGCTTTTAAAGATGACTTCATAAACATCGAGCCTATTGCTGAATAATGGCTATAGTTGAATTTAGACATTTTAACCAAATTAAGGTTCAGTTACTCGTCGGTTTTAAAACTTTTTTACAATTTATCTTCATTTGCTTTTTAAATAGACAATTGCGAGGTTACAAATTAAGCTTATGTATTAATGAATAATTTCTTCATTTAGATTTTTGGGCTGCTGTGGTATCAAATTACCTGTCTTGGTTAGCTATATAGATTAATCAATGCTTTATCTCGTGGTGTAATAGCCAAGGGTAATTTCTTACTCAGATGTAGCAACTGTATGGTTTGATTCTCTTAAAAAAAGGATGCAAGGATGCAAATTAGACTCGCTTCTGAACTTGATCTCAATGTTCTAGTCACATTATTTGATGATTATAGGCAAAGTTTAGGCTTTAATGCTGAACCGCAAAAATGTCGTCACTTTATTAAAGCCCGTTTAGTTGAAAATGATTCGATGATATTCGTGGCATTAGAGGGTGAGCAAGCATTAGGCTTTGTTCAGTTATACCCATCCTATTCTTCTTTATTATTAAAGTCGGTTTGGTACTTTGATGATGTGTACGTGGCTGAAGAGTTTCGAGGCAAGGGGATCGCGACTGCTCTGCTCGATAAAGCTAAAACGTTAGCACTAGGCACAGAGGTCCTTTTTGTAAAACGAACTCAGGTCAATAATAATGAGCTAAGCTCAAGCTTGACGAATATGACTGAAGTTGAGGGAATGTACCTTTACCACAGTGAACCTTAGTTATAAATTTTATTATTGAGTCAGCCCCTAGTATAACCTTTGGAAATTGATAAAATGCCAAAGGTTTTTTTATGTCCGAGGATTTTAGATTGAACAAGAGTTTAATAGTCAATGTCATCGCCGCTGCATTAGTTGTTGCGGGGCATTTTTTAGCTTTACCAGTGGTTTTTACTATTGGTTTATTTGCCTTGTCAGGCGCAGTGACAAACTGGCTGGCAGTGCATATGTTATTTGAAAAAGTACCAGGCTTATATGGCTCAGGTGTGATCCCATCTCGCTTTGAAGAGTTTAAAGGTGGCATTAAGCATCTGATGATGGAGCAGTTTTTTACTCAAGAAAATATTGATAGATTACTGACGGAAAATAATGCTTCAGCAATAGACTTAACACCCGTTATTGAAAAGGTGGATTTAGAGCCATCATTTGATGCGTTAATCACTACAGTAGAGCAATCCTCATTTGGTGGAATGCTAGCAATGTTTGGCGGTACAGAAGCTTTAATACCGTTAAAAGAGCCTTTTATCGAAAAAATGAAGCTATCGCTGACTGACCTTGCTCAAAGTGAAGCGTTTAATCAAATCCTTATAAACGAGTTAGAACAGCCCAACGTGATGGCGGACTTACAAGCGAAAGTCGCAAATATTGTTGAGCAACGTTTAAATGAATTAACCCCAGAAATGGTTAAAGATATTATTCAAGAAATGATCCGTAAACATTTAGGCTGGCTGGTTGTTTGGGGCGGCGTATTTGGCGGTATCATTGGTGCTGTAGCGGCGTTAGTACAAGCGTAAGTTTTCTTGCTTTGCTCGATTAATAATCGACAATAGTCCTAATCTCCACTACTTTTAAGCGAGTGAGTTCAAATTGAAGGAGTGCCAATGTCCCAGCATCATAAGATTAACTATATCGAATTACCGGTTAAAGACTTGATCAAGACAAAGGCATTCTTTACCGAAGCATTTGGTTGGCAATTTAAAGATTACGGCCCTGAATACAGCTGCTTTTTAGATGTAGGTATTGAAGGCGGCTTTTATGTTGCTGATGAAAACTTCAAGGTGAGCTGTGGTAGCCCACTTATCGTGTTATACAGCCAATGTTTAGAAACTAGCCAGCGGAACATTATTGCTGCTGGTGGCAGTATTGTTAAAGCGATATTTAACTTTCCTGGCGGAAAACGATTTCATTTTGACGATGTTAACGGCAATGAATATGCCGTTTGGTCAGAATAATGATCGCCTCCAGTGGCCCGAATGGCCCACGTAATCCTTGTATGGCAAATTGCTGCTTAGATGAAGCTGATATTTGTCTTGGTTGCCACCGAAGCTATGATGAAATTCTTGCTTGGCATACTATGAATGATGCTGAAAAATTGGCTTTAGTTGATAGTTTAAAAATTAGGGCAGAGCAAAGAAAGCCCTATTAATCGAGCGATTAAATTTATGCTGATTAAAAAGCGCTGCTAAACGACATGTTTAGCAGCGCTTTTTGGATAATGGGGCTTTTAAATCATCATGGGTTTAGAGTTATTATTCGATCTCAGTTTTGAACAGTTTGAAGCCGCGAGCTTGATAATTGAGTAAGGCACTAGGATGATCTAAAGAGCAGGTATGAACCCAGACGCGTTGGGTGCCTGAAAGTGCCCATGCATTCTCAATGGCTTGGCTTAGTAAATAACCGCCCATTCCTTGGCCGATAAAACGATTGCCTAAACCAAAATACATGATTTCAACGTTACCCTGTGCTTGTTGTTGCAGCTCAAAGTAGCCCGCTGGTGAGCCTTGAAAATAAGCCACATACAGGTGCAAGTTGTCAGCCTCGCTGTAAGCTTGCCATTGCTCATCAGTCCAAGACAACTTGTCGGTCCATTGCCAAGCACTCCCCACAAACTGATATAAAAATTTATTAAATTCATATTGTTGTTTTTCAGCTTTGATGACGGTGAGATCTTTAGCATCTAATTTGGGATTGAATTGTTCAAGGCAAAGCATTTCAAGATGAAAAATGGAAACGGCAGTCATAGTGGCTTTTTATATGGTGGAAGTTGTAGCTGCAGTTTAACTGGAAACGAATAAAGTTTGAATTGAATCATTAATGAAAATTGGTGAACAGTAACTAAAACAGCCACCTATAATTTAGATGGCTGTTAAATGACTTATGACACTAGATTATGCTTAATAAGCACTGTCATGCACATTTTTAACGGCACGGCCTGATGGGTCGTTAATGCCTTGTAAGCTTGCATCCCAAAGTAAGGCTTCAGGGGTTGAGCAGGCTACCGTTTTGCCTCCTGGCACTGTTTCGGCTGCGGTTTCTAGGGGGAAGAACTCTTCAAAGAAACAGCGGTAGTAATAAGCTTCTTTAGATTCTGGGGTGTTGTATGGGAATCTAAATTTAGCATTTGCGAGCTGCAAGTCATCAACTTGTTCTGCGGCAATATCTTTTAGGCCGTCAATCCATGAATAACCAACACCATCACTAAATTGCTCTTTTTGACGCCATACCACTTCATGGGGAAGAGCGTGTTCAAAGGCTTCACGTAAAATGTTCTTTTCAATGCGGCCATCTTTAGACATCTTGGCTTCGGGGTTAATGCGCATTGCCACATCCATAAACTCTTTATCTAAGAATGGTACACGGGCTTCTAGTCCCCAAGCTGCCATGGCTTTGTTAGCACGCAAGCAATCAAATAAATGTAATTTATCCAGCTTTCTGACTAATTCTTCATGGAATGCCTGTGCATTTGGCGCTTTATGAAAATACAAGTAACCACCAAATAATTCATCAGCCCCTTCGCCTGACAGTACCATTTTAATACCCATAGCTTTAATTTTACGGGCCATTAAATACATAGGTGTCGCCGCACGAATGGTGGTGACATCATAAGTTTCTAAGTGGTAAATCACTTCTTTAATCGCATCTAAACCTTCCTGGAAGGTGAAATGAATTTCATGGTGAATAGTGCCAATTGAATCAGCAACTTTTTTGGCAGCGATTAAATCTGGTGCGCCTTCAAGTCCCACTGCAAATGAATGCAGTTGCGGCCACCAAGCATCGGTTTCACCGTCGTTTTCGATACGATGCTTAGCATAAGTTTGAGTAATCGCTGAAATTACCGATGAATCTAGGCCGCCAGATAACAATACCCCATAAGGGACATCAGACATTAATTGACGTTTTACAGCGGCTTCTAGCGCATCACGTAATTCTTCTTTGCTGGCTGGGTTATCTTTTACTGCGTCATAATCACGCCAGTCACGGTGATAATACTGGGTTAAATTGCCATCTTTTGAGAAATGGTAATGGCCTGGTTTAAATTCTTCAACGGTTTTACATACTGGCATTAGAGCTTTCATTTCTGATGCAATATAGTAGTTACCTAAGCTATCGCGGCCTGAATACAATGGAATAATCCCCATGTGATCACGGCCAATTAAGAAGGCATCTTGAGTTTTATCGTAAAGCACAAACGCAAAAATACCGTTTAATTTATCTAAAAAATCGACACCGTATTCTTGGTATAAGGCCAAGATAACTTCACAATCAGAGTTGGTTTTGTAGCGGTATTTGTCGCCTAACTCAGCTTTCAGTTGTTTGTGGTTATAAATTTCACCGTTAACCGCCAGCACAATGGTTTCGTCTTCACTGATTAATGGCTGAGCGCCATGATCGACATCGACAATGGCAAGTCTTTCATGGGCAAGAATGACTTTATCATCGGCATAGACACCAGACCAGTCTGGTCCACGGTGACGCAATAGCTTAGACATTTCTAAAGCCACTTGACGCAATTCTTTAGCGTCTGATTGGATATCTAAAATCGAAAAAATTGAACACATAATGTGGCTCCAGCAAATATCAGGTTAAATCTAATTTAAAAGGTCACTTAAAATTGATGATTACAAACTTAAGGATCTGTATCTGAAATCTACTTTGACAGCATTTTTATCAGTGTACAAACTCTTTTGTTGAATTATTCTTGTTAAATTGGCCTTTTGGTGCGGCAAAATCTAACTTTGAAGCTATCTATTTTGAGGATCGTTTAAATATAGTGAGTTTTTGTTGAGGTATCTATATTTAACGGTGTGGATATAGACTCAGATTTTATGATTATGGAATCAAAATTAATAAATAAAAAATCAATAAAAACATTGTTATTTTGGGTGTTATTTGTACAAAAATGCCGCTTTATGATTAACACAAAACGGCATTGCTGATTTTATCTTTTTATTGGCATGCTCAAATTAAGCGCCAAGTTCACGAAAATTTATTTGGCCCTAGTTGGTTATTGACTCAGTTTTCGCTGGTCGAAGGCGATTAAACTCAGAAGCTTCATAGTAACCAGGCCAATCTTGGCTGTTGGCTAATGTTTCTGCCGCTTGGTAGTACACGCTAATATCTTGCAGCGCGCCTGATAAGTCCCACTCTTCACGGTAATGATCACAGACGTTGTGGTAGCAGCCTTTCATTAACTTTTGCATTTGCTGTTTGTATTGGGCAGTTTGCTCATCTAACGGCACACTACCACCACCGGCAAATACAGCTGGGACACCGAGTTTTGCAAAACTGAAATGATCTGAGCGGAAAAAACCACCTGATGCAGGATTGCGTTCACGGGTGACCGTTCTATTTTGCGATGTCGCTATCTCTGTTAAATAGCGTTCAAGTTCAGATTGGCCTTTACCCACTATGGTGTAATCTTGGGTTTTACCATAAACATTGGTGCTGTCTAAATTAAATACCGCCACCGATTTATCAATAGGATAGATAGGGTTCGCGGCATAATAGCGTGAACCTAATAAGCCTTGCTCTTCACCTGTGGTGGCAATAAAGGTAACTGAACGTTGTAAGGGGTTTCCTGCTTTTGCCTGTTTGGCAAACTGGCGGGCAATTTCCATAATACCCGCGGTGCCAGTGGCATTATCAAGTGCGCCATTGTAAATATTGTCGCCGTCTTTAGTTGGGTCAACCCCAAGGTGATCCCAGTGAGCTGTAAATAACACATGTTCATCTGCGGCATCGCTACCTGGTAAGGTGGCCACAACATTGTAACTGTCGGCATACTCTGCCTTGCTGCTAAAGGCGATATCTGCGCTTTGCTTAAGATCGATGTTTATGGCGCTGTTAGCGGCTCTGGCCATTAAAGTATCAAGCTCAAAGCCTGATTTTTTGAATAAGGCAGTAGCGCTGTCCATGGTTATCCAACCTTCAACCGCAATGCGCTCATCTTGTACCGCTTTACTGAATACCAAGTCTTGCTGTGGACCTGTCCAGCTATTTTCAACAACTGACCATGGATATGCCGCAGGTGCAGTATCGTGAATGATGATAGCGCCTAAGGCGCCTTGGCGGCTGGCTTCTTCGTACTTGTATGTCCAGCGACCGTAGTAGGTCATTGCTTTACCGTTAAACTTTTTCGATTCTGGGTTAGCAAAGCCTGGATCATTAACTAATATAACGGCAATTTTACCCGTCATATCAAGACCGTCATAATCATTCCATTGGTATTCTGGAGCGTTAATACCGTAGCCAACAAACACTAATGGGGCATTGCTAATATTGACTCCGCCTTTATCATGGCGGGTGCTTAGGACGATGTCTTTGCGATATTTAAGCTCAATGCCGGCTAAACTGACCGCTTGTTGCTCACTGGCGGTGTAACTGACCATGGGCACTGGTTGTAGATAACTGCCTTGATAAGCCCCTTGTAAGCCCATTTCTTCAAAAGCTGCTGTTAGGTAATCTAAGGTTAATTTTTCGCCGTGAGTTGTTGGCGCTCGGCCTTCAAATTCATCTGAGGATAAGGTTTTAATATCTTGTCTAAAACGCGCTTCATCAAAAGTGATGGTGCTGGTTTCTGATGCTAATTGCTGACTTTGTAAACTTTGATTGGTATCAGTACTTTGTTGGCTGCAGGCGCTTAAAAGGGTAAGTGCGCATAAGGGGAGTATTTTCTTCATAGGTCTTATTCCTATTGTTATCGTTTTTATGTGTTATTGCAGGTTTACAGGCTATATTTGTAGACGATATTTCAGACAAAACTACAGCGGCATAAAGGCAATAAAGATTATTGTAGCCGCATAATGAATCAAGCCTATGCATCACACAAGAGCATAGGCTTGAAATTATGTTACCTAATGTTAATCAACAGGAAATAATGGCTTAAACCACATCAATATCGCCTGCGCATTTGAACACATGGTTAGGTCTAAATGGCTCTTTATCAATATCGGTAAATTGACTAACGCCACTGGTAACCAAGATGGTTTCTAGTCCCGCTTGAAATCCAGCTAAAATATCCGTGCGCATGTTATCGCCAATAATGATGGTGTTATCTGAATGACCTTTTATGTGATTAAGTGCTGAGCGAATAATCCACGAACTGGGTTTGCCCACATAAAAAGGCATTTTGCCAGTGATACGCTCAATGGGTGAGCATAATGCGCCGCATGCAGGACTATAAGCTGGCCCGTGAGTATCAGGATTGGTGGCAATAAAACGCGCTCCTGCAGCTATAAATTTTGATGCTTTATGGATCATGTCCCAGTTAAATGAACGGGTTTCACCGACAATTACAAAATCAGGATTAATATCTGTGATGGTAAAGCCTGCATTGTAAAGTTCATGGGTGAGGGCGCCTTCACCAATCACATAGGCTTTACTGCCTTGTTGATGCTTTAAAAAGTCAGCGGTGGCCATGGCTGAGGTATAAAAACAGGTTTCAGGAACGTTAATGCCTGCAGCGCCAAGGCGATTTTGTAAGTCTTTTCCGGTTTGCACAGGGTAATTGGTGAGAATAACCAGTGGGTTGCCTTGTTCAAGTACCCGATGAATAAACTTGTCACTTCCTGGTATGAGCTTGTTGTCGTGCAGTAAAACGCCATCAATGTCGCAGATAATATTTTTCATACACTCGCCTCGAGTCTTAATCTTTAATGCTATCCATAAAAGGTTTTTTGCCCATTCATACAAACATAATTTGCGCGATAAATCATCTAAATCAATCGAGGAGGTCGTTTTAATTGGCACAAAAAAAAGCACTGAATTGATAATATCAACTTCAGTGCTTTTTATACTTGCTTAGCTTAAATGCCTAGCGAGTACATTCTTCCAGTAGGTATGCTAAATGGCGATACGAAATGCCACTGTGCTGGGTCAAGCCCACTTCACAGGTTCTGTTAGCGTAGTAACCTTCTTTGGTTTCAGCTGGGATCAGCTTTTTAATATTACGCAGGGCGCTGGCATTAATTTCTGGTTTATAAAGACCTTTTTCACCGGCATAACCACAACAAGCAATACCATCTGGCAATACCACTGTTTCAGAACAGGCATCAGCAATGGCTTGAAGTTTTGGCTCAAGTTTCATCTTGCGGGCACTACAACCTTGGTGCAGGGTCACGCTAGATTTCTTGGTGATACTTGGTTTAATGTTCGGCAAAATATTGTCGTGCATGAACTCAACTAAATCTGTAATCGCTACTTTAGGATTACCGGTTAGAGTGCGATAAGTACAAGACAATGCGTCAACAAGCACAGGGACTTTACCGTTTTCGCTTAGCTCACTCAGGGTATCAATCAGTTCATCACGCTTAGCATCCGCATTTTTGAAATCACCTTTTGACTCCCACAATTGGCCACAACACAGCTCACGAGTATTGTCTGGGGTGATCACGTTGTAGCCTGCACGTTCTAGCAAAGTCACAACTACTTCTGGCAGCGTTATCTTGTTAGGGTCTTTTGGTGTCGGGCCAAAAGTACGACCGCCACATGCAGGGAAGTACAATACCGTCTGCTGACCAGGAATATGAGCCGATGGTTTAGCGACTTTGCCGCCCTTAGGAAAGTCAGGATTCCAATATGGCACTTCTTTAGTGATCATACGGCCGACATTCATAATTGAGTTGGTGACACCATCACCAGTGATTTTATGAATAACACCTAAGGCGTCAAAGCCTGTACTGATCGCTTGGTTAACTAAACCAAAGTGATTAGCTTGAAAGTCGAGTACTTTTTGCTCTGTCGTAGTAATGTGCGGAGTACGCAATTTACGCACCAAATTACCCATGCTGTTGTCAACTGGACAAGCAATAGTACAAAGCTGACAAGCTGCACAAGTATCAATCACGTCATACTTTGAGCTGACGCGCATTGCTTCGGCGGCTTCTTTTTCACCCGATTGCTCTAAACGCTCAATTTCACGCAAGGTTGCGATACGTTGACGAGGGGAAAAGTTTAGCGCTGAAGTTGGGCAGGTTTTTTCACAAAAACCACACTCAATACAACGATCGACAAAGTCATCCACAACTGGGCAAGGTTTAATATTTTTAACATGAACTTCGGCGTCATCGTTTAATAACACACCTGGGTTCAATAACGTGGTTGGGTCGAAAATATGCTTAATTTGTTTCATTAACGTATAAGCATCAGCACCCCATTCCATTTCTACAAATGGCGCGACAGCACGGCCGGTACCATGCTCAGCTTTCATTGAGCCATCGTACTTATTAATCACCATTTCAGCCACATCTTCCATAAAGGCATGGAAGCGCTTGATATCAGCGTCGCTGGCAAAAGTTGGGGTGATAATAAAGTGGAAGTTACCTGCCAATGCATGGCCGTAAATAACCCCTTCAGGGTAGCCGTGCTTATGGAATAGTGCGGTTAAATCAGCCGCAGCTTGTGCAAGGTGTGGTAATTCAAATGCCACATCTTCAATGATAACTGAAGTACCTTTTGGGCGCGCGCCGCCAATAATTGGGAATAACCCCGAGCGCATTGCCCAGTATTTACTAAATACCGCAGGGTCGGCACTGAAGGTAATTGGGCGCTCAGTTTTAATATGAGCTATTTTAGCGGTTACTGTTTCAGTGTATTGCGCTAAGGTTTCTGAGTCATTTGCGCGACATTCGATAAGTAAAATCGCCGAACCTTCAGGCAAATGTGACAACCACTCTGGCATGCCAGGTTTACCTGTTACGGCTTTAATCGATGCCCAGTCAAGTAATTCTACTGCTGCTACCGCATCAATGTTTAATGGTGGTACGGCGCTAGCGGCATCTTCCATACTGAAAAATACTGCCATGGCAGAAGCTTTAAATTTCGCTTCTTCCACAGTGTGGTAGGTCACTTCATTAACGAAAGCCAGTGTGCCTTCTGAGCCCACAATCAAGTGGTTAATGATGTCAAATGGGTCGCTATAGTCAATTAACGCATTGATACTGTAACCCGTGGTATTTTTGATAGAGAACTTTTTCTTAATTCGCGCCGCAAGGGTAGGGTTATTTTGCGTCATTTCTGCTAAGTCCATTAACGACTGCAGTAACTCACCATGTGTTGCTTTAAATGCGGCTTTAGACTGATCACAGCCAGTATCAAGTTCAGTACCATCGGCAAAGATTAACTTAGCTGATGCAATGGTCTGATAAGAGTTTTGCGCAGTACCACAGCACATACCCGAGGCATTGTTAGCGACAATACCGCCAATTTTGGCAGAGGTTAAGGTTGCTGGATCTGGACCGATTTTCTTGTTTAATGGCTTTAAGGCTGCGTTAGCATCAGAGCCGATAACTGCTGAGCCTAAAGTGATTTTTTGGCTGTCTTCAGTGATTTCAATTTTTCTGAAGCCATCATGACCTAAGATAAGCAAAATACCTTCACCAATGGCTTGGCCTGATAAACTGGTACCAGCAGCGCGATAAGTCACAGGGACTTGATGTTTATTGGCAATTTCTAGCGTGGCTTTAACTTGCTCGACGTCATCTGCATGAACAACAATTTCAGGGACAATTCTGAAATAACTTGCATCTGTTGACCAAGCGAAACGACGTACAGGGTCGTTACTAACGGCATCTTTGCCTAACTTAACCAATAACTCATCCATGACTGTTTGATAATTAATAGTCATATTTTGTACTCATATTTTGTTATCTACAATGAGAGCAAGCAACCTGATGATTGCTTGCAATTAATTCAATCTTAGAAACCGCCCCAAGCGACTGCGATAGTACCAGCAACAAAGGCATAAACTAGTGCGATAGGCATGGTCTTACGAATGATTTCTGATTCGCGACCTGCCATGCCAACAACAGTAGCAGCAGCAACAACATTCATGACACACATCATGTTACCTGCGTTAGCGCCAATACCTTGGAGTGCTAAAACTAGCGCATGGTTCATTCCAATGTTGTCTGCAACAGAATATTGTAGTCCAGAGAACATCATATTAGAGAAAGTGGCAGAGCCAGATAAGAACGAACCGAAGATACCCACAACCGGTGCTGTCCATGCCCATACCGCGCCCATAGTGTTAGCCAGTAAGTCAGCTAGTGCTACAGGCATTGATGCTAAGTTTGCGCTGTTTTCACCTGAGTTAAGGAAAATTTTCACCATAGGTACTGAAGCACCTAAAGAAATAATCGTAGGCAGCATTGAAGAACAAGATGTGGTGAATGATTGCTTAATAGATTTGCTATTCATTTTGAATAATACAAAACCAATTAAACATACCACGATAAAGAAAATACCAGGGGCATAGAAGGTCGCAAAACCTGCTTTTAATTCAGTACCGAGTAAGCCAGTCCAGCTGATATTGAAGCTGATTAAGAAGGCTTTGAATGGTTCAACAACACGTGACAAGACCAATAACGCAGCCATGATGAGGTAAGGAGACCATGCTGCCATTTGGCTGAATTTAGCAGGGGTAGCAGACTGCTCTGTTACCGCGGCATTATCAAAGTCAGATTCAGCAAAATCATGCCAAGGTTTTGATGGCAGTAACCAACCTTTTTTAGCTACAGGAATAACCACAGCCATGCCGACTAATGCACCAATCACTGATGGGAATTCAGGACCTGCAAAATAGTTAATTAACCAAGCGGGTACAGTGAATGCTAGGCCGGCAAAAATAGCGAACTTCCAAACTTGAAGACCTTCAAGGAAAGACTTGTTTCTACCAAAGAACCCGGTTAGTACGCACACCATGACCAAAGGCAATAAACTACCAGTGATTAAGTCAATGGTGATCATGTGCATTGCAATATACTGAGCGTAGTCAGCAAAATTACCGCCATGTTGGGCGATTTGAACAGCAGCCATGTTCACGCCGCCTTCAGTTAATCCTTGCTCGATACCAAATAGCACAGGCAAACCAATAGCACCAAATGACACAGAGGTTGAGTCAGCGATCAATGCCACAACGGCAGATGCAATCGGCGGAACACCCAGTAACACTAATAGTGGCGCACCAATCGCTGCAGGGGTACCAAAACCAGCTGAGCCTTCAATGAATGAGCCAAACAACCAACAGATAATAATGACCTGAACACGAGCATCAGCACTAATATTGGTAAAACCAGCGCGGATAGTATCCATTGCACCAGAATATTTAAGGGTGTTAAGTAAAAATACAGCACCAAAAATGATGGTGAGAGGAGTGAGTGCGGATAACAGTCCCTCTACCACTGAGGCGGCGATTAAAGTGGTATCCATTTGCCAAATAAATAAAGCAGCTAAGCCGGTAGCTACCATAGATATTGGCATCGCTTTCGATGCGGGCATACGTAATAAAACTAAAAACACCATGACACTGATGATTGGTGTCAGACTTGCGAGTAGTTGTAATATGGTCATGCGTACCTCTATTGGAGTGCATATTATAATATTTTAGATTTTTACTAGTTTAAGTGACTTTGTTAACGAAAGCGTAAACCCATTATTCGCTTTTGCTAAAGTGGCTACAATAGACTGCATTTAGGGATGTTGCTTTTTGATCGAGATCATCTAGATGAACATTGTTAAATACTCTAGCTCAAAGTGTGAGCTGTAATTGTAGCGGGTATTACTTATAGTGATGAAGATCTCATTTTTAGCGTGGTTACAATGCAATTATTCTGTAATTTTGTGTTAAAGAAGTTAAATTGTCTGTTGTGATTGTTTGCTGCTCAAGTATTTTATGGCTTTTGATAAGCCCCCCAAGGCTCTTTTTACTGCCTAACTGACGTCATCAATATCTAAGAACTCAATTTTTGAGTTAGCCCCAAAGAGGTATAATTCAAGGTGATTATTTAACGTTAGCTATTTTATCTCTTCAGAATCCGCCTTGTGGTCAAATCCGCTGACACCTTTATTTTATCGCGACTACCCGCTTTACATTTCTTTAACTTGTCTTGACGTAGTTTGGCTAGCTTTTCATATATGATGATTTAAAAACAATGTGTTGATTAAAAAATCATTATAAAAGTGCGCAAGGTCACATTTTGATAGCGACCTAAACAGCCTCGAGATATCCAAATTAACAATAACAACTTCAGCAATAGGGAATACTGATGGATTACAATAAATCGCGACCAAACTTATTCACACTTCTCGTAACAATAACACTGGCGCTGCAAGCTTGCGGCGGTTCAGATGATAGTACTGGCTTACCCACAGACGAGATAGTCAATCCACCAACCAGCACACCGCCGCAGACCACTCCCACTGAACCCAGTTTAGGCGACTTTGTAGCATTTGGCCCAAGTGAGGTTGTTCGTATTGCCGAAGGTGAGTCTGGTTTTTTAGCAGATTTGGACAGTGGCGATCGTTTTGGCCGCGATCATGACAATGCCGGTGATATTAATGGTGATGGTATTGATGATTTGGTCGTCGGTGCTCGCTCGGATGATGACGGCGCAACGGATGCCGGTGCTGTGTATATTTTATTTATGAATCAAGACGGTACCGTCAAGGCAAATCAAAAAATCTCCATGGTGCAAGGCCGGTTTTCAGATAGCCTAGATGAGGGCGATTTTTTTGGTTATGGCGTTGCTGGCATTGGTGATTACAACGGCGATACTATTCCCGATATTGCCGTATCGGCGCCCGCAGCCAGTATACCGGCTGTGTACATTCTGCACCTTAATCGCGATGGCACAGTCAAATCCATGGTTAAAAATGGCGGTATTGTGGCTCAAGGTCTGAGCGCTATTGGGGATATAAATGAAGACGGTAAAATCGATTTAGTGGCCGCCCAACCCAGTAGTGTTGATGGTGGCAGCATTCAACTGTTATTTTTTGATGAAAATGCAGAGGTTATTGATGATGATATCGTCACCATAGGCAGCAATAAGGGTGGCTTTGGTGATGGGTTAACTGCCAATGATAGTTTTGGCGGTCGAGAGTCAGCGTTGCTTGGGGATCTTGATAATAATGGTACTCAAGAGCTCGCAGTCGGTGCATTTGAGTCAGACAGTGGTATGGGTGCTATTTGGGTTTTGTCTCTTGATAGCGACACTTATGAAGTTGTAGATAAACTGAAAATTGCTCCAGGTCTAGCAGGCTTTGATGAAACCATTCCCTTAGATTCAAACCCTAATGGCACTGCTGGTGGACACTTTGGCCATGCCTTAGTGGCAGCTGGTGATTTAAATGGTGATGGCGTGGCCGATTTAATCACTGGCGCGAATCAATATGGCGCAGGGGTGGGCTATGTATTGTATTTAAACCCCGATAAAAGCGTTAAATCTTATAGCCGCATTAATGAAACCGAGGGCGGCTTTGATTTATCTTTAGCTTCAGAGGAACGTTTTAGCCGCTCAATGTCATTGGTTGATACTAATAGAGAGCAGGGCACTATTACTGTCAACATGGGCGGCGGCGCAGGTGTGACAGGGGCAATATATGCCTTAAGGTTTCAAGCATGTGATTTTAGCATTGAAGCTGAAAATACTTTTTGGAGTGAAGGTAATACACTGTTTTCTAACTGGGATCATGGTAGTCAAACCGTAACCGATGCATTAAATTTTGAGCAATGTAGCGTTAAAGCCTTTGAATATAATGGCACCAATATAACGGCCAAAGTAGAGGATGGTCGCTGTATTATCAAAGATGCTAGTGCAGTATTGAGTATCAGCGATGAAGGCAGTCAAGCCTATCGCCGCCAATGCCTATGAAGCGTTTTAACTGTTTATTGAAAGCGTTTGGAAAACTAAGGTATAAATAAGGCTTAAGTAGCTAAAGTCTAATTAATAATGACTTAATTAAAGCAATGATTTATTACGGGCATGATTAACACTGTTTGTGTTCATCTTGCCCTTATTGATTAGGGCTAAATCGACCGGACGAGTCATCATAGTATATGAGTGACTACGGTCATCAATCCTGAGCATGTTACTGCACAAAAACAAAACGCAGTACTAATACTCAGTACTAAAATTAAGTACTAAAATTAAGTACTATAGCTCAGTGACATGTTCGCCAAAATACCACACCTTTCGAAAAGGGCCTTTATTATCTTTGGCTAAGGCTTTGACATTGTTAACTAATACATCATCGGTAAGTAAGGTTCTGCCGACATTATAAATCAGTAAATCAATGGGCTCTGATACCGAGTAGCGTTTATTGATCTTCTTTTTATAGGTTTCAGAGGTGTAATCTTTAATGTCTGTGTCGCTAGGGTAATTAGTTGTACTGCTTGATGTGGCAGTGCTTTTGTCTGTGCTTTTTTCTGCGCTTAAGTCATTGCAATTAATGCTTTTAGGGTGCGAGATGGCTTTGGCCACATCTTCAGAGCAAGCCTCAGTTAATTCAAAGTAAATAACCTTGCCATCGGTCATGCATTTTAAATCAGGCTTTCCTTCTTCAGGGGACTGTTTTTCAACCGATTGAAAATTTAGCCCTGCAGCTGCTGCAAAGCGAACAAAAATGCTTTTTTCGATCTTACCTTTTTCATATTCAGAGCCCATAGGGTGTACTCAGCTTAAATTCAAATAACCTAATAAGTATAGCTGGCGAATTTAAGCTGCAAAGTTAACCTTACTTAGCGTCATGACCCTTATTAGTGCGATGATTTACAGAGCAAGTTAACTATCTTCTTTATAAGATGGTTTTGCTTGAGCAATAAAAGCCGCGGCCGCAGCGGTTAAGGGTAAATTTTTACGCCAAATAAAGGCTAACTCCCAAGCGACCTGTTCAGCTAAGGGAATAAAAATTAATTTTTTTGAGGTAACTCGCTTACAAATCGGTGCCGGTAAGATGGCAAAAGCCATTTTGGCCTTGGCCATTGCCGCCATAAATTCCCACTGCCCAGTTTGAGACACCACATTGAGCTTGAAACCGGCATCTTGGCAACTTTGACTGATCACTTTACCGATAGAGAATTGGTCGTTGTATTGCACAAAAGGCAGTCCGGTGAGATCTTGCCAATGAATACAGCTGTGATTTGCCAGTTCATGCTCAACATGCACGCATACATTGAGTGGGTAACTTTGCAGCTGTAAGATATTAAATTCGTCAGTGTTACTGCATGGCAAAGCGGTTACGCCAATATCTAAACTGTCATTGAGTAGGGCTTTTTCGACCGCAACGCCGCCAACCTCCAACACATTGACATCAATGCCGGGATAAGTGCGAGTAAAAGATGCCAGCATATTAATAAACATCCCGCCAGTCATAGGGCTTAAACCTAAGCGCAGACGACCAATTCTTAAACCGGTTAATGCATTCATATCTTCATACATTCGATTCCACTGACCAACGATTTGCTGAGCGCTTTTAGCCAGCAATAAACCCGCTTCAGTGACTTCCACTTTTTGGTTGTTACGGATCAACAATGTCTGATCAAGGGTTTGTTCCATTTTTTTAATGGTTTTACTCAAGGTCGGCTGCGTCATATAAAGTTGCTCAGCGGCGAGGGTAAAGTGACCAACCTCAATCACAGTTAAAAAACATTGTAAGTTTTTAATTGATATGTTCATGCCAATATGGAATCCAGTAGGTAATTTTTTGTCATTTTACTTATTTATAACCTAAGAATATAGTCTATTCCATAGAAACCAGTTAACCGTTTAAATTGAAGGAATATGACATGACAGCATTCAAAAATTTATTTGCTAGTGCACTTTTTCTTGCTGCACTTCCTGAAGTAGCTGAAGCTGAAGCTAAAGAAATGCCAGCTGACGCTAAAGAAGCGTAATCAATTTGAGTTGTTAGCCTCCCCTCTAATGGCTTACAAATTGATTGAAGATATTGATTCATTACATTTACTGCCCGCATCAGTTGTGTAAAATCAATAGCTTGCCAGATAGTGAAATATGAATGGCATTTATATTAAATATCATCACGTTTCACAAACAAAAAGTCCGTTGGCTAACCACCAACGGACTTTTTGTTTTTGGATTATTTATGATGATGTGTACTACCACCCCTTGTTAACGTTCATGTTCGGCTGTGACTTTCTTGACGGCAACAATGGTTTGAAATCCACCGTTTTCACTTGATTCTTGTAATTCAAAGCCAATGTTCAAAAGCGCGGCTTCAACCCATGTGACGGATAGTCTCAACTTACGATAACAGCTTTTATTAAGCGTCCATGTGCCATTAGTTTTTAGGTGTACCAGGTCATGGATCTTAACAGTTTCAGCTTCATACTCTAAAAAGCAGGTGAATATGATGTTTTCATCACTTCTTAATGGAATAAACCTGTCAGTGTCTTTGAGTTCATTGGATAAATCTCGAAAACTTAACATCAAGCTGCCGTTATCTTCAAGTGAATTAAATGCATGTTGCAGTAAGGCTAAAACATCAGATTTTGATTTTAGATGAGTCATAGTGTCTGTCATGCAGACAATTAATTCACAGGGTTCACTCAGATGATGTGGGAAATTTAAAATATCATCCTTGATTGTTTTAATGTCAACGGTTTTGGCGTTAGATGTTAGCTCATTTAATAATTTTCGGCTGAGGTCGATGGCGGTGACATTAAAGCCTAATTCGGCTAACGGGATTGATTGAAACCCCGAACCTGCACCGAGATCGACTGCAATGCCTGAACCTGTTGGTTTAATATTACGATGGCTAAAGAAGGCGATATTCTGTTGTTTTGCTTGAGCAAAACCGCCCATCAGCCATGTGTATACGTCAGATAATAACGTTTCATAATGGTCTTCGACACTGAGCATGATACTTCCTTATATGTGATGCTACTGGTGAGTTAAACTGTAAGTTTTATTAAAAGCTGTCAACGAATTAATTATAAATTGGACTTTATGGTTTTTATCCAATAAAAATATGTCTAATCCTTTTAGCTTGTGTTTGGCAGGGATACTTACGAGATAAGGCTGAAAATATCATTAAAAAAGAGGCTTTGCAGCCTCTTTTTAATTCGAGTAATTAATCCATCAGCAAGTTAATTACTTTACTAAGATCTTGTGCTTACCCTGAGCAGTGAGCATTATTAGCTTAGTAATAAGCGCTTAACATTCAACAATGTTGACTGCTAAACCACCTTTGGCGGTTTCTTTGTATTTACTGCGCATATCTTTGCCGGTATCCATCATGGTTTTAATCACTTTGTCGAGGCTGACTTTATGATTGCCATCACCGCGAAGTGCCATACGTGAAGCGTTGATGGCTTTTACTGCGCCCATGGCATTACGTTCAATACAAGGCACTTGTACTAAGCCGCCAACAGGGTCGCAAGTTAAACCTAAGTTATGTTCCATACCAATTTCAGCTGCATTCTCCACATGTTCGACAGTGCCGCCCATTATTTCAGTGAGTGCACCTGCTGCCATTGAGCAAGCCACGCCCACTTCACCCTGACAGCCTACTTCAGCTCCCGAGATAGAGGCGTTCTTCTTATACAAAATACCAATAGCGGCCGCGGTTAATAAGAAGCGGCAACAGACTTCCTCATCAACTTCTTGGACGAAGGTGTGGTAGTAGCATAATACTGCCGGAATAATACCAGCAGCGCCATTGGTTGGTGCAGTGACGACCCGATCGCCAGCGGCGTTTTGCTCATTGACAGATAATGCGAATAAATCAACCCAGTCCATGGCGGTTAATGGGTCATTGTTATTACGGCCTTCTGCTTGCAAACGGCGATATAAAGCTGGCGCGCGTCGGCGCAGCTTTAAACCTCCGGGTAACATGCCTTCTTTTTGGTAACCACGTTCAATACAGGTTTTCATGGTTTGCCAGATATTCCACAAGCCTTGTTTAACGTCCTCTTCGCTGGCAATACTTAGCTCATTTGACATCATGAGTGAAGAAATACTTAAACCATTTTCACAACACAAATCCAGTAACTGCGCGGCAGAATTAAAATCATAAGGGGCGGATTTTATCGGGGTCGCAGGCGAGGCATCACGCTGGGTAATTTCATCTTCATCTAGAATAAATCCGCCGCCGACTGAGTAATATGTGCGCTCATAAATGCATTCACCTTTGCTAAACGCATAT
This sequence comes from Shewanella sp. 3_MG-2023, assembly GCF_030548765.1. NCBI lineage: Bacteria > Pseudomonadati > Pseudomonadota > Gammaproteobacteria > Alteromonadales > Shewanellaceae > Shewanella > Shewanella sp. 3_MG-2023. The sequence goes on from NZ_JAUOSH010000035.1 coordinate 36,737, forward strand.
AGGGTCATGGCGTTGGCATGGGCAGGCAGGCTTTTACGGCGATGATAGGTAATACCGTTGTCTCGAGTGAACTTGACTAGGCGGCCATCGGCAATTTTAAGGGTTTGTTCGGCTGAAACTTTTTCCAGTATGGCATCAATCGCATCGGTATCTACGGTATCAGGATCTTCACCCATTAAGCCCAAAATGACCGCTTTACCAGTTCCATGGCCTTTACCTGTTTGGCCTAAAGAGCCAAACAGTTGCGATTGTAGTTCGTCAGTTTGTGCCAGCAAGCCTTGATCGCTTAAGTGCTGCATAAATAATTTACCCGCTTTCATCGGGCCAACAGTATGGGAGCTTGAAGGCCCAATACCGATTTTGAACATATCAAATACACTAATCATTGTTATTAACCTTTAATCAGTTTTTATTATTTTAGTCGTTTAAATTTTTTGGCGTTTTATTCTAGCGCTCGCAGTGAGTAAAAATTGTGCGGCAATGTTAGTTATCTCCCTGTAACGGGTCATTTTATTGGGAATTTCCTTAGGGAAATTAAAATTTAGCGGCATAATGGCGTTAATTTGGCAGACTAAGTTTGCAATTAACTGCGATTATACCAAGCAATATAGCCTAAGTAGCTGGTATTTTTATCTAGAGCAATGGCGCCATTTAACTGCAGTATCCCATACTTTTTACGAGATACTTCATTAGATTTTCTTATGCATAGTGGTTCAGATTAGGTGAGTTTATTGCAGCGTCAGTTATCAAGGTGTTGTTTTTAAATTTATCAACAATGACAGTGGTAATTAACATTTAACAGGATATTTTAGGAGTAAGCGTGAGTTATCTAATGATGGATTTGGCTGGCGTTACGGTCAGCGAAGAAGAAGCCGAGCTATTAAGCCACGATAAAGTGGGCGGCATTATATTATTTACACGCAATTTTTCTAATAAAGCACAATTACAGGCTTTGATTAAATCTGTTCGACATATTCGCCGTGATTTATTGATTGCGGTTGATCATGAAGGTGGCAGGGTACAACGCTTTCGTGAAGAGTTTACTCTGCTACCAGCCATGGGGGATATTTTGCCTGCCGCCAAGGGCGATATGGCGCTTGCGAAACGTTGGAGCCAAGAGTTAGGCTTTTTAATGGCGATTGAGCTTTTAGCTTGTGATATCGACTTAAGCTTTGCGCCAGTATTAGATGTTAATGGTATCAGTGATGTTATTGGCACTCGCAGCTTTAGCGCCGAACCTGAGCAAGTGACCAGTTTAGCTCACAGCTTTATTCAAGGCATGACTCAAGCGGGTATGGCGACAGTGGGTAAACACTTTCCCGGTCACGGCAGTGTAAAAGCAGATACCCATGTGGCGATGGCTGTAGATACGCGCACTAAAGAGACTATTTTTAATCATGATATGGAGCCTTTTAAGCAGTTAATAGGCCAGCAGCAGCTAAATGGCGTTATGCCTGCCCATGTGGTTTATTCGCAAGTAGATCCAAATCCGGCAGGTTTTTCAAACTATTGGCTGCAACAGGTGCTGCGTAAAGAGCTTAAATTTGACGGGGTGATTTTCTCAGATGATTTAGGCATGAAAGGCGCAAGTTTTGCTGGCGATTATATTGGCAGAGCCCAAGCAGCATTATCAGCAGGTTGTAATATGATTTTGGTTTGTAATGATCCTGAAGGGGTTAAAACCTTATTAACCGAGTTTACTTGGCCTGAGCAATTGTCTGAATTTAAATCTGCACTCGCATTAAGAGCGAATGCTAAGCAGGTGATTAATGCCCTTGAACAGTCTGAGCGCTGGCAACATGCGCAGCAATTGGCAAAGCAAATATTAGCGGCAAAAAAATAATAGAAATTGAGCCTTAGATGATTTTTGAGCGGTTAAGTTTGGCTTGCTGTTAAACGACAGAGTTTGTTTGCAGTTGCACGATAAATTATGGCTGGTTAATTAACGGCCAGTCACACGTGAGACAATAGTAAAACCGCAGCGCCTATGTTACATATTGATACAGTGAGTTTGGCATGCGACCCAAGCTCACTGTCATATTATTTTAAAAACTTTATTTCTAGGGCTTTTTTAAGTTTTACTAGAGACTTGTGATAACAGCTAATCCTATGATTAGCTGTTTTTTTTCTAGAGGTTTATAGTGGTTTGAGTTAAAAGCTTTTCAGCGTCCGCTCTTCAGTTGCGACTGCGTTTTCAACCATGGATTCAGGGCCGCTTTCTGCCTCAGTATCAACAATAGCATCAACCATGGATTCAGGGCCGCTTTCTGCCTCAGTATCAACAATAGCATCAACAATAGCATCAAGATTGGTATCAGTAACCGCGGTATTTACCTCAGTGTCATCAAGCAATAACGCCACAGGACGAGTTTCCGTCGGTTGTTCCATTTTACGGATTTGCATCACAATGCCGAGCCTTGGATGATCAAAATAATGGATTTCACCACTTCTCACGCGGCGGTTTTGCACCATAGGAATCGATTGTAAAAATGGACTCATTACCTTGTCTATATCAGCTTGCTCAGTGTATTGAAAGTATTCACTGGACGCTGTTTGCTTTTGGATTGGCTGGCGCAGTGCTAAGTTGGTTTCAATAAACAAATAATGACTTAGGTAAATATTAATATTACCGTCTAATTCCCACACTGGAGTGGTTTGAGGCTCTGGCGCTAAACTGGCAAAACTTGAATTAAAATCAAAGCCTGAAAATTCATCCTCTACTTGCTCAGAAATAGCATTGCCAGAATATTCAAAGTCTTCAGAGTAATCTTTACCTGCAAAAATACGTATCGGTTTGGCACGATTACGAGATTGCATATCTTGTTGCCAAGTCAGGTGAAGTAAACTGCGCACGTTTGACTCGCGGCGCACCGCTTGGATGATTTCACCAAATTCACTTTGAGACTCAGCCAGTAATACAGGACCATCACCTAAATAGGCTTGCTGCTCACTCGCAGCAGCAATAGAAAATGGCACTTGGCTTGGAAAGGCGGTTTTGTTGGCGCTCACTAACGGATCTTGGCAGTCGATTTCGCTGCTACTCCAGTCAGTTGAGGTGCAGCCGTTTAAACCTAGTGCAACCCCGGTAATATCGTTACTGATCATTGGGGTGATCAAATCGATATTCTTTCGGTTTGGCGCCGCTGCATTATCGTCTTGCCACTTTTCGACACTGTTGGTTTGTCTTTCAAACACATATACTTCAACCTCAAACCATGTTTTAGCTTGGGCTTGCATTGGTGTCGATAGTGCCGATATAGCGGCAATAGAAAAAGCAATGTTACGCAGCACTATTTAGTTTCTCCAGTACGATGTTTATCAAGTTGCTCGAGCAAGGTCTTAATTAAGTCTAGTCGTTGCTTGCTGGTTTCAGCAGGCAAGGTGAACTTTAACTTATTTGGGCCTTCCATTCGATAAATTTGTGGCTGACTTTGTAATAAGCCAATGATAAACATTGGGTCAATTTCATGGTCGTCACTAAATTCAATGCTGCCACCTTTGGCATGCATTTCAATCTTTGTTGCACCTAAAGCTGTTGCCTGATGCTTATATAAGGTTAATTCCATTAAGTTTTTAGTCGGTTCTGGCAACATGCCAAAACGGTCAATAAACTCAACTTTTAACTCATCAAGCATGCGTTCAGTTTCGCAGTTAGCAATGCGTTTATAAAGCGATAAGCGCATATTAACATCAGAAACATAATCATCAGGCAGTAGCGCTGTAATGCGTAATTCAACTTCACACTGGGATTTAAGCATATAATCTAGTGAAGGCTCTTTACCTTCTTTTAATGCTTTTACTGCTGATTCAAGCATTTCCATGTACAAGCTAAAACCAATTTTAGAAATATGACCGCTTTGTTCATCGCCCAGTAATTCACCGGCGCCGCGAATTTCTAAATCTTGAGTGGCGAGCATAAAGCCTGCACCTAAGTCTTCTAAGGCATCAATGGCGGTTAATCGCTTACGGGCATCTGCGCTCATTAATTTAGGGTGCGGCGTCATCAAATAAGCATATGCTTGGTGATGTGAACGGCCTACACGACCACGTAATTGATGCAATTGTGCTAAACCAAACTTATCCGCTCTGTCGATAATAATGGTGTTAGCACTGGGAACATCAATTCCGGTTTCAATAATGGTGGTACACACCAGCACATTAAAACGTTGGTGATAAAATTCTGACATGACTTTTTCAAGTTCACGTTCGCGCATTTGGCCGTGGGCGGTAACCACTCGAGCTTCAGGCAGTAATTGGCGAATGTTTTCAGCGCATTTTTCAATGGTTTCGACATTATTGTGTAAGAAATAAACTTGCCCACCACGCAAAATTTCACGCAAAATAGCTTCTCTTACCGTGGCTATATCGTACTCACGTACAAAGGTTTTTACTGCTAAGCGCTTAGCCGGTGGGGTGGCAATAATGGATAAATCACGCATACCCGACATGGCCATATTTAGGGTACGTGGAATCGGCGTGGCAGTAAGGGTTAAGATATCGACATTAGCCCGCAGGGCTTTTATCTTTTCTTTTTGGCGCACCCCAAAGCGGTGTTCTTCATCAATAACCAATAAGCCTAAGTTTTCAAAGTTTGCTTCAGCCTGCAGTAACTTATGGGTACCAATGACAATGTCGACTTTGCCATCTGATAATGACTGCAGCACTTGAGTTTGCTCTTTAGCTGAGCGAAACCGCGACATCACTTCAATTACCATTGGCCAATCGGCAAAACGATCTTTAAAGTTTTCATAGTGTTGCTGGGCAAGTAGGGTAGTTGGCACTAACACCACCACCTGTTTACCGGCATTGACCGCCACAAATGCTGCGCGCATCGCAACTTCGGTTTTACCAAAACCAACGTCACCACACACAAGGCGGTCCATGGCCATTGGGGTTTGCATATCGCTTAGTACGGCTTCAATTGCAGTTTCTTGATCGACGGTTTCTTCAAAGGGGAAACCTTGTGAAAATTGGGCATATTCTTCTGCATCAATTTTTAGCGCATCACCCGGGCGAGCTTGGCGTCTAGCGTAAACATCCAGTAATTCAGCCGCCACATCGCGGATTTTTTCAATGGCTTTTTTCTTGGCTTTTGACCAGGTTTCATTACCCAGTTTATTTAATGTCGGCTTTTCATCGGCGCCAATGCTGTAACGGCTAATAAGGTGCAGCGATGACACTGGGACATACAGCTTATCGCCTGCGGTATATTCAAGTTGCAGGTACTCGGCCACTAAGCCGCCCGTATCTAAGGTGACAAGCCCCTGATAAAGCGCAACACCATGCTCTAAATGCACAATAGGCTCGCCGACTTTAAGCTCTGCTAAGTTTTTTACCAGTACATCTGAGCTAACTTGTTTTTGCTTTTCACGGCGACGACGCTGAGAAATTCGTTGGCCAAATAACTCTGTTTCACAAATTACGCTGATATCACCTTTAGGGGTATCAAGTAACATGCAACCTTGTGATAACGGCGAGACGATTAAACCTATGTTGTCTTTAGCGGTTATAAAGGCATTTAAATGGCTAAATAACTTAGGTTTGATGTCAATTTTGCCAAGCAATTCAATTAAGGCTTCACGTCGCCCTTCAGATTCAGCGCTGAATAATAATTGTCCTTTAGTCTGACCTTGGGCCTTGGTGTACGCTTGCAGGTTAATTAACGGCTGTTTGAGCTTATGGTTGGCATTAACATCAGGCAGCCTGGCTACATTTGCCTGCTTGGCTTTTACAATAAGCTCAAGCTCGCCCTCGGCATTTTTGTTAGGCGTGCTAATTTGCGAGCGGGTGTATTTTTTAAAGGCTGCAAATAACTCATCGGTGAGTATGTATAGCTCTTGGGGCGCCAGTAACGGTCTTAACGGGTCAACGCGGCGATCTTCATAGCGAGTTTTAATTTCAGTTAAATGATGCTCACTGGCTTGTTCAATATCCCCAAGGGTGATCAGTTGAGTATCCTGAGGAATATAGTCAAATAAAGTGGCGCACTCTTCAAAAAATAGCGGTAAATAGTTTTCAATACCCGCGGGCATTAAATTACGGCTCACTTGCTGATAAACCGATTCCGCTTCTTTTGAAATCACTTCAAAGCGGCGACGGTAACGTTGTCTAAAGCCTTCAATACCCGCTGTATCGGTAGGGAACTCTTTTGCGGGCAACATGCGTATTGAATCAATTTCTTCTTTTGAGCGCTGAGAGTCCACATCAAAATAGCGGATGGTTTCTACTTCATCGTCAAATAATTCAATGCGCAAAGGCTGGGAAGATCCCGTAGGGAAAATATCTAAAATCGAGCCACGGATCGCAAACTCACCATGCTCATAAACTTGATCAACCAAGTAGTAGCCGGTGTCGGTTAGGTGCTGCCTAACCTGCTGTAAGCCGTAAATGTCACCTTTTTTAAGTAGCATGACATTGGAGGTTAAAAACGATTTTGGCGGTAACTTCACCATCAAGGTGTTCACCGGTACGATTATCACATTGTGATGTGACTGGCTCATTTTTGCCAAGGTTTCTAAGCGCTGTGAAATCAAGTCTTGATGGGGCGAGAAGCTGTCGTAAGGCAGGGTTTCTCTATCTGGGAATAAACACACATTGATGTCAGATTCTGCCAGAAGGTAACCCAGTTCAACCTCAAGCTGTAATGCGCTTGGGGTGTCATTGGTAACAACCAGACTAGTACCCGAATGCTGGGAAATTAGGCTAGAAAGCGTAATAGCTTGTGAGACCCCCCCCAGTGTTGTTAAGGTTTGAAACTGTTGGCCTTTTTTTACACTTGGCGGTGTTAGAACGCTAAAATTCTTCATTGAATATCTAACTAACTTCTTTTATAAAAGTGATAAATTTAGCCCGCAGATTGTGATCATCAAAACCAATCAGGCTTGGCTAAATTTGTATTGGCGATAGTTGATTAGCACCAGATTATGATAGCTATTATAAGCAAGCTTAAAACAATATGCAGGCAATATGTGTTATTTGGCTGCTTGTTGGCGAATTTGTTTGCGCTGCTGAAGCATTTTTTGCTGCACTGTTAAGCTGGCTTTAACCAGTTGCTCTACATCGGCATCTAAAATCTGACTAAAATCTAAGCTGACGGCATATTGTGGCTGATTTCTTTTATTATTTTGCTCTGCGTCATCATCAAAGTTAATGAGCTTGCATTGGCTCACCTGACAAAGACACAAAATGGCCACTAACTCGCTACTGATATAAATCGAGGTTTTAAAATACTCACCAATGGTCAGTGGCTTAGGGGTAATTAAACTGATGCCGCTACCACCAAAATGGCTGCCTTGGAATTTTTCACCGCTTTGGACTTCTTTTTCTAGCACATGATGCAGCACTAAATCTACTTTACGTGATTGCAGTTTAAGAAAGTCGACCACAGCTTTAGCATCGTTATCAATACTTCTTAATTGCAGTAAACAGCTTGCTTCTAACTCTTTGACTTCTGACAGTAATTTAAGCCCAACCGATTGCATCGAGCGTAAGTCTTGTTCAGACGGAATGCCTTGAGAACCTGACCAGTTTTCAAGATAAACAGCAAAGTCATGGGGCACGGTAAAATATGCATTGGATTCAGTTAACAAGGTTTGTCTCTTTATTTATCAGACTAATACCCCTATTATCATGCCCATCTTAATGATTTAGCAAGTTTTAGCCTTTGTGTTAAATTAAACTGCTGTTTTTTATTCCAATAAACACCAAGGATGCACTTTTCTTTATGAACTTTCGGTTTTCATTATTCATGGGCTACCGCTATTGGCGGACGCGTAAAGCCAATGCTTTTGCATCTTTCATTACTTTTTTTGCGGTATCGGGCATTTTTTTAGGGGTAGCCGCGCTGATCATTGTCAGCTCAGTGATGAACGGTCTAGAAGGTCAGCTTAAACAGCGAATTTTAGGCGCAGTGCCACAACTAACCCTCATTAATGATGCAGGCTTTAGTGATTGGCAAACCCAAGCTAAGTCGTTAACAACATTGCCGCAAGTACAAGGGCTCGCACCCACGGTGACCACTCAAGCTATGGTGCAATCAAGTAAAAATATCAGCGCTGTACAAGTGTATGGTGTGTTTCCTGAGTATGAGCAAAACCTTTCAGCCATCGTTGCCAATACCTATTCCAGCGCCTTTGAGCAGCTCACTCCAGGTAGTTACAACGTGGTGCTGGGCAGCGACCTTGCCAGAAAATTATCCATCAATGTTGGTGACAAAATCCGCATTTTAAGTGGCGATGGGGTGGTGTACTCACCATTAGGCCCTGTGCCAAGCCAGCGTAAATTTACCGTGGCAGGTTTATTTGAAATGGGCTCGCAAGTGGATGGAGTATTAGCCTATGTGCATTATCAAGATGCAAGACGGTTAATGCGTGTAAGCCCCAGTGAAATTAATGAATTACGGGTTTACTTAACCGATCCCTTCATCGCCCCTGAAATGGGCGTTACATTGACAGATAAATTAGCTCAGCAAGGCATAGCTATTGAAACCCGCGATTGGCGCGATGATTTTGGCCATTTATTTGCTGCGGTAAAAATGGAAAAAAACATGATGTCATTGATGCTCAGTTTAATCGTTGCCGTGGCGGCGTTTAATATTGTGTCGGCATTAGTGATGATGGTAATAGATAAAACCACCGATGTAGCAGTGCTAAAAACCCAAGGCTTAACGACGCAATCGGTGATGAACATCTTTATTGTTCAGGGCTCACTGAATGCCATTATTGGTTTGGCATTAGGCACCTTAGCTGGGGTCACAATTACTTTAAATTTAAATAGTATGCTTAATGTCTTGGGTATATCAGTACTTGGAGTAGGGCAAAATTTACCGGTGATCATAGCAAGTCAACAAATTATGGTCATTGTTGTTGGCACTCTTATCATGACATTACTTGCCACCATTTATCCCGCATTAACGGCTGCGCGAGTGCAACCTGCAACAGCCTTGAGATATGAATAATGAATAAACAACCAGTAGTATTAGAAGTTAACAAGGTCACTAAGCAATTTCATGACGGTGAAACCACCACCAAGGTGCTTTCGAGCGTTGATTTAACGGTTTATCAAGGTGAGCAATTGGCCATTGTCGGCACCTCTGGCTCAGGTAAAAGTACCTTACTGCATATTATGGGCACCTTAGATATCCCAACATCTGGCACCGTGAAGCTAGATGGTGAAGACCTTTATCAGCTAAGCGCAGCTAGACAAGCTGAAGTCAGAAATAAAGACTTAGGCTTTATTTATCAATTCCATCACCTATTACCTGAGTTTTCTGCGCTTGAAAATGTCGCCATGCCAGCGTTTATTCAAGGTCGAGATAAAAAGCAATCGTTAGCTGAAGCTACAGCCTTATTAGAGAGAGTTGGACTAGGGCATCGTTTAGAGCATATTCCTGCGCAGCTTTCAGGCGGCGAGCGCCAACGTGTCGCCATTGCACGGGCGCTGATTAATAAACCCAAGTTAGTATTGGCCGATGAGCCAACCGGTAACTTAGATGCCAGCAGCGGCGATAGTGTGTACGAACTGATTCGTGAGCTTGCTCAGCAACTGGGCACAGCCTTTGTAGTGGTAACCCATGATTATAAATTAGCAGCGAAAATGGATCGTCAATTAACCATGAAAGACGGCGTTTTACAGCAAGTAGCGGAAGAGAAATAATGAAGTCATTACTGCCACTGGTTATCGGTTGGCGTTTTTATCGCGCAAGACAATCTAACGGCTTTATTGGCTTTATTTCATTTGCCTCCACCGCAGGTATTGCGCTGGGTGTGGCAGTGTTAATTTTAGTGTTATCAGCCATGAATGGCTTTGAACGTGAATTAGAGCAGAGGTTATTAGGCGTTGTTGCACATGGTGAACTGCTGAGCGTTAACGAGCCATTACATGACTGGCAAGGCATTGCAGAAACGGCTAAAAGCATGCCAGAAATTGTTGCTACCGCGCCGTTTATTAAAATGCAGGGCTTGGTACAAAAGCCGGGCGGCTTTCAAGGGCTAGAGCTTAATGGTATTGAGCCAGAACTTGAAAAAGAGGTTTCAACCATTGATGAATTTATGCCAGCACAGGCGTGGGCCTCTTTAAGTACTCACTCCAACAACATTGTCGTTGGTCGCAGCTTATTAGACAAACTTGGTTTAAAGGTCGGTGACACCTTATCAATGTTCACCCCAGATATGGGGCAAACCAATAAGTTAACTGCGGCGAAAAGTCATCGCTTTGTGGTTGCTGGTGTGTATGACTTGGGTGGAGAAATAGAATCAACTCAAGCCTATGTGTCTTTGCCGTATCTTGCTGAAGTACTGAAACTGCCTGTGGGCTCAGTGACAGGCCTGCGCATTACGGTTAACAAAGTCTTCAGTGCGCCGCGCATTACTCGCGATTTGGGTTATGCACAAAATCAGTATTTGCATTTAAATAACTGGACTCGTTCACAAGGGCATTTATATCAAGATATTCAGCTGGTTAGAATGGTGATGTATTTGGTACTTGCACTGGTGATTGCCGTGGCTTGTTTTAATATTGTTTCTACTTTGGTGATGGCAGTGCGAGATAAAAGCGCCGAAATCGCTATTTTGATGACAATGGGATTAAAGCGTGCCCAAGTGATGGCGATATTTATTATGCAAGGTGCACTCAATGGTGCTTTAGGTTGCACTATTGGCGCTGCTATAGGCGTGACATTGGCACTTAATCTGAGTGCGTTTGCCAATGCTGTTGAGCAATTTTTTGGGATTAAATTACTAGAATCTGATATTTACTTTATCGACTTCTTGCCGTCACAGCTACAGCAACAAGATGTGTTAGTGGTTGTTGGTATGGGCTTTGTGATGAGTTTACTGGCGACTATTTATCCGGCCTATAAAGCAACCAAAATAGCGCCAGCAACGGCATTAGCAGGGCGATGAATTGACTAGGTGTTAGGTGTTGAATCACTGCATTCAAAAGCAGAAATAAAAAATGCGCTCTAGCGCGTTTTTTATTGGTTAAAATTTATTTTCAATTGCGTAACTAGGCGCTTACAACAAGCACTGACAATTGGCTATGAGAATAGGCTATGACAATCGCTATTGATAACATCAATTAAAACAGCGTTCCAAACTCAGTCTAAACACATCAGTTAAACAAGCTTTTAAAGTAATGCCAAATCCCTAACGAGGTATCAGGAAACAAGTCGATACCTAAGGCAGACTTTAATAAATACAGAGCTAACAAACCAAATAACATGCTGAAAAGTATAAAACCGGTGACAGTGGTAATCATCATCACTAGCGATATTCGTTTTTCGCGGCGAGTATAGGCGCGTTTGTTTTTACCTAATAATAAGACGTAATAAAAACGCCATTTAATAAAAGGAAACTTAAAGGTGCCACGGCTATCAAGAAAGTGACCACCCCAAGTCGATGGACCCAAGGCTTGCTTAATCGCATTGAGCTGCGCATCAGTAAAACTATCAGCAATATCTGACGGCGAACGCTTAAGCATTTTTGCAATGAGAGGATCTTGCCTAATAGACTTAGGCGAAGCCGCTGTCACTTTAGGTTGAACTTCATTGTTAATGTCAGTTTTAGCGGTTTTTTTAGCTACATCCGTATTGCTTTGTGGCATATATTTTCCATAATTATCAAACAAAATAGCAGTCATTCTATTTTGGTATCAGCCAGTTATTAGCGTAAGGTCGGCTTTATTATGACTAAGCTAAACCTGATTTTAATCTAGCATAGAATAAACCCTAGAATACGCCCCAAAAATTTATTTTTACCACGAGGAGTTTGAATGGATGAGGTAAAGCAGGTTATTAACTTTTGGTTTACTGAAATTGAGCCTGCCCAATGGTTTAAAAAAGATGTTAGCTTTGATGAATTAATTCGCACACGCTTTGGTAAGTTACATACTCAAGCCATAGCGGGGGAATTATGGTTATGGCGTCAGCATCTGCAAGGGCGCTTAGCTGAAATTATCATATTGGATCAGTTCTCCCGCAATATTTACCGTGATGATGCTCGAGCATTTAGCGCTGATCCCATGGCATTAGCCTTATCCCAAGAGGCCATTTTACAGGGGCTTGATCAACAATTAACCGCAATCGAGCGAACTTTTTTGTATATGCCCTATATGCACAGTGAGTCGTTAAAAGTGCATCAACAAGGGTTAGCGCTATTTAAAAGTAATGGGCTTGAATCTAATTATCAATTTGAATTAAAACACTTAAAAATTATTGAACGTTTTGGCCGTTACCCCCATCGAAATGAGTTGCTTGGTCGAACATCAACCATAGAAGAATTAGCTTTTTTAGCACAGCCTGGTTCGTCTTTTTAGTTTTATGGTGTATCGACGAGTGCGAAGGTTTGTTTAAAAGACTTTAGTCACGCAGCACAAACCATAAAATTTTTTTAATAATTTTTTAGAGGATTTTCTTTTCATTATTTGTACTACCTAATCTAAATTTTAAGTTTTTGGGAATCATATCTTTGCCCCTAATTTGTTGAACAAGTGTGCTGGTTGAAGATACTGGGCGGATTATTCGTGATGATAAACGTGGCGCCATCAGCGCGAGTAGTCAGGATATTCTCAATCGATTGAATATACCAGCTGAAAACTGGTTAAAAATCACCACTGAGTTTGGCGCTTTATTCAAAGGTGCGGTGGGGGCGTTGCCTGCATTAACAGATTATTGTGAGCATTTAGACCTAAAACGACGACAAGGTGCAGCTAACTGTCAGCGCTGGTTGTGCGCTTAATACACCATTTCTTAATTTCAAATAAAAGCATTTTCCACTTGATAGATATCAAGCTTTTTTGCTGTGTTGAATTTAGTTTATGAGTTAATTTTGGTGATTAATGATGAAATATTCAGTCCTTTGGCTGGAATAATCCCATCAGTTAATGAATGTAGGTGTTAGCAACTTAAAACGAAAGGCGTGATGTTATAACTTCTAAATGATGGGTGGCTATGTATTTTTTAAGGGGAGAGTCATTTAAATTTTTGACATGAAAAAGCCGTTTAAATTTCTTCATACGACTTATCAAGTATTTGGTGGACTTTCCCAGCCTCGAACTGCATGAATTGTTGATGATTATGTTATCAATGGGCGTAAGGGGAGAGTCATTTAAATTTTGACATGTAAAGCGGCTTAAACTTCTTCATACGACTTATCAAGTATTTGTTGGATTTCCCCAGGCTCGAACTGCATGAATTGTTGATGATTATGTTATCAATGGGCGTAAGGGGAGAGTCATTTAAATTTTTGACATGAAAAAGCCGCTTAAATCTCTTCATACGACTTATCAAATATTTGGTGGACTATCCCAGCCTCGAACTGCATGAATTGTTGATGATTATGTTATCAATGGGCGTAAGGGGGGAGTAATTTAAATTTTGACATGTAAAGCTGCTTAAACTTCTTCATACGACTTATCAAGTATTTGTTGGATTTTACCAGCCTCGAACTGCATGAATTGTTGACGATTATGTTATCAATGGGCGTAAGGGGAGAGTCATTTAAATTTTTGACATGAAAAAGCCGCTTAAATTTCTTTAAGCGGCTTATCAAAATTGGTGGCCCCTCCCAGACTCGAACAGGGGACCTGACGATTATGAGTTTTAGCAAAATCGAATATACCCAGCTATCTTCTAGCCTAATCTCCCAGTAGATCACCTACAAAATTTCATAAACTGATACCACTACACTTGTCTAATTTCTTCCTGTTAACATAAATAAAGCGCAAGTAAACTCTTAATACTAGCGCTTTGATTTACGTTGTTTATCGTTATGGGATGTTATGCTTCTTGAGACGTTCTTCCCGTCTCACTTTCGCTCCAATTTGGCGTAGTACCAATTTTTTTTGCCTAATGCTGGTTATTATCAAAATAATTAAAGAGCCAAAGGTAACTCCATAGGCTAACCACACATAGAAGGCGTAGCCGCCCATATTTAAAAATTCAGAAACAGAGTCAAATTCCATTATTTTTCTCCTTGATTCATTGCAAGGTCTTTAACCCAGAGGCGCATGCTATTTCTCGCCAATATTTCATTTTTGAATCTAACTAAGGTTAGTGCACCAATCAACACCCCAAACCCTGTGATGTTAATCAGAAGTGGATAAAGCATATCTGATGACATTGCAGATTCTTCAGTGATTTTTATCGTTGCCGGCTGATGCAAAGAGTTCCACCATTCGACCGAGAATTTAATTATTGGGACATTAATTACTCCGACAATTGCGAGAATACCTGCTGCCCTTGCTGCTAATACTTTATCTTCATAAGAGGCGTAAAGAGCTATTACACCTAAATACAAGAAAAGTTGTACGAGTTCAGAGGTAAGCCTTGCATCCCAGACCCACCAAGTTCCCCACATTGGTTTCCCCCATGCAGAACCTGTAATTAGTGCAATAAAAGTCATAACAGCACCAATTGGAGCAATCGAAGCGGCCGCCCAATCAGCAGTTTTAATTTGCCACACAACACCTATAAATGCGCATGAGGCCATCGCCATATACGCAGCCATAGACATAGAGGCTGCTGGAACATGGATGTAAATGATCCTATAGCTTTCCCCTTGCTGGTAATCAACTGGAGTAAAAAGTAGCCCTTGAATTGTACCAAGTCCGATTAGGATAATTGCTGTAATAGCCAACCAAGGTAGCAGTTTATCAGATAGTTTGTACGCACGTTCAGGATCCGCATATGAGTGAAGCCATTTCCACATAGTTATTTTACTCTCTAATCATGCACTAATTAATGGGAGGGTTTAAAAACCTGACAATTTTACCAATAAACTACTAAAACATTAGCTTAAAAATCAGGAGCGTAAACACAATGATAACAATGTTGATTCTTTCAGCAACAGTTTTCAGGTGAAATTTTGTGCCTTTCGTTAAATAACAAGGCCACCCATTCTAGTTGGCTAAATGTTAAACACTCTACTAGGCTTTAGTTATTACTTAATTTTCGGTAATTAATGATGGCCAGACCTAGAAAAACACTCGTGAGTTTAGAAGATACGCCTTACTACCACTGTTGTTCG
>NZ_JAUOSH010000036.1:0-50431 GCF_030548765.1 Shewanella sp. 3_MG-2023
AGGTTGAGTTAAACATGGTGTCTTCCTTTTCAATTATGGGGTACACCTAGGTTATTACAAGCTGCGTGCCAAGTTTTGAGGTAATCACTTAAGCAACTGATTTAAAGTGATTTTAAGTGATTTTAAGTAGTTTTAATCAAAAGGAAATCAAAAACAAATCAAAACATATTCAATTTACACCTGTGTGATAAATAAACAGTTAGTCATTTTAACCACCTAAGTAGTGAGTTTAGCTAACTCTTAATTGGCAAACCGCAAATACAAAAAAATAGTTTAATCAGTGGTGATATTATTAGGGTGGAAAGTGACATCTGAAATATGTTGGATCAGAGTAAACTAAATCCAAACACCGCCGCAGTCTCCAATACTTTTCAATAATGGGTGGCATGTTAAGTTCTTAACACAGTGCTTGAAAAGTACTTACAATTCAGGCTATAAGTGTTAGTGTTTTCGACCTTATTTACAATATTGACCAAAAGGAATTGGTGACATGGATACGTCACAGCTGCTTGTTAACTTTTTGCTTTTCATGCTATTGCCAATATGGGGGATAGCAGGCTTGGCAGATTGGTTTTGCCACCGCGCGACAAAAATTGAACTTACCTCAGGCGTAAAAGAAAGCTTCATGCATTCACTCATGGGGATCCAAATCGGCATTCCGCTAATACTGTGTCTTATGTATTACGTCAATGTACTCATCTTAATTATTAGCTTGTTCACTTGGATCTTACATGAGGTGGTTGCTCATGCCGATGTTAGGTATGCCTCGCCTAAGCGAGAAATCTCTATTTGGGAGATGCATGCCCATAACTATCTTGGCACACTGCCTATGTATATGTTAATCACTATTATTATTATCAACTGGCCGCAATTCCTTAATTTAATTAGTTTAAATTGGCAAGGGAATATGGACCTTGTACCTGTGGCAACACCCCATGGTGGCAGTGCTTACTTAGTCAGCTATTTGAGTTTTATGGCCGTAGTGTGTGTATTTCCGTATATAGAAGAAAATATTCGTTGTATTCGTGTGGCAATGCGAAAGAGGGCTGTAAGTTGAGTGTGTATATTAATAGTACCGGGCATTATCTTCCCGGCCCCGCCATCGATAATGATGAAATAGAAAACATCCTTGGCTTAGTTAATGGCAAAAAGAGTCGACTAAAACGCAAAATTTTACAATCAAATGGCATCAAAACTCGTCACTATGCCATTAACCAGCAACAACAAACGCAAATATCAAATAGTGAGATGGCTGCTCATGCAGGTCAAAACTGTTTAGATGCCAGTTTCATTTCGCCTAATCAAGTAGAAATGCTCAGTGTGGCCACAAGCCAAGGTGATTTAGTATTACCTGGCTTTGGCAGCATGGTGCAGGCTGAGTTAGATATCTCTAATGTAGAATTGCAAACCAGCCATGGAATTTGCTCAAGCAGTATGATGGCGCTTAAATCAGCTTTCACCAATATTAAAGCGCAAGAGTCTACCAATGCGTTAGTGATTGCCAGTGAACTTGCCTCTCGGCTATTTAAGCACACCCGGTATGAGCAAGTGAAAGGTGATGTAATTGATTTTAATGCCGAGTTTCTGCGTTGGATGTTATCCGATGGTGCAGGGGCGTTACTACTAGAAAATCAGCCACGTAAGACTGGTAAAAGTTTACGTATTGATTGGATAAAAAGCTTTTCTCACGCCGATGTATATCCGGTTTGCATGTCTGTTGGTACGGCAAAAGGTAGCGATAAAAGCTGGCAAGACTTTGCAACTTACAGCGAGGCAGAACAAGCAGGAGCCTTGTTATTACGTCAAGATGTCCGCTTGCTTGATAATATTGTGTCAGTCGGTGTCAATGGGTTTTTGAAGCTAATTCAGGATGAAATGTTTAGCGTTGATAAGATCGATCATGTGTTATGTCATTTTTCTTCCGCTTATTTCAAAAGCAAAATAGTCGATATGCTTGGTGTTGCTGGGGTGTCGATTCCTGAAGAAAAGTGGTACACCAATTTGTATGAGCGAGGTAATACTGGCTGCGCTTCAATTTTCATTATGCTCGATGAATTCTTAGCAACGCATTCTTTAGCCGCTGGCGAAACGTTATTTTGTATGGTGCCAGAAAGTGGCCGATTTAATTGTGCTTATATGCACTTAACTGTGGTGGAGTAATCAATGTCAGAGCAAATATTAACACCTACAGGCCAAGCATGTTTGCAATCGTTACTTAAAATCTGGTTCGATTTTGACTTAGCTTTGTCTAAAGTGCCCATTGTGAAACGATTAGAACAAGGTCGGTTAAGTCATCAAGATTA
The DNA here is from genome assembly GCF_030548765.1 of Shewanella sp. 3_MG-2023. NCBI lineage: Bacteria > Pseudomonadati > Pseudomonadota > Gammaproteobacteria > Alteromonadales > Shewanellaceae > Shewanella > Shewanella sp. 3_MG-2023. The sequence goes on from NZ_JAUOSH010000036.1 coordinate 2,304, forward strand.
CCAAAAGCTGCTGCTTAATTTGCGCCAACAGGTGATTGAGGGATCGCGTTGGATCACTCGCTGTGCATCAAGCTTTAATCGTGATTACTCCGATGTGCGCTCAATTGTGATTGCTCACGCTAAAGATGAACATAAAGATTTTATGCTACTTGAAAGCGATTATGTTGCCACTGGTGGTGAAGCAGAAGTGATACAAAATGCCAGTAAAAATATCGGTTCTGAAGCATTACATGGCTTCCTTATGTACCGTGCCAGTCAAGAAAACCCAATAGATCTCATTGGTGCTATGTGGATCATTGAAGGGCTTGGAAACAAAATGGCGAATAAGTGGGCTGAGCTAGTTGAAGAGCAGCTTGAAGTACCAAGCTCAGCAACTTGTTTTATGCGTTATCACGGTGAAAACGATGAACATCACCTTGAAGAACTGTATAAATTAGTGGATCGGGTCGCAACTGATGATGTCGCCATTAAAGCCATTGAACGCACGGCAAAAGTGGTTGCCAGACTGTATATGCTGCAGTTAGAGGAGGTTGATAATGGCTAGTCAAAGTGCATTTATTCGCGCAATTTCAAGGGATAATTCATTACCCATAGAACAGGCAGCACTAGATCTTTGGATTAAAGATTTACAAAACCCGTTCCGTTGGACCTTAAGGCCTGTGTTGCAGCTGTTTTTTGCTATGCTTTTGCATCTAACATGGTTCTTAAAGCGTTTGCCTTTGCCTCAGTTTAGTAGTCATTCTTTTTTACAAAAAATGATCTGCTGGTTTTGCAAACATCTGGTTTCTCCAGAAGCTAATTTATTAATTTTAAGACACTTTTCAACAGAGTCGAATGTACTTAACTTTTTGGCTGAAAACTCAGTTGTTGAGCAATTAGATGTTGATAACTCTCAGGTAGCAAGTTCTCGGTTAGATAGCGGCTCGAAAGCGAGTTCTACAAATAGTCTATTTGTCGATTTATACCCCAAATGTGTCGATGATATGCTGCGCGATACATTTGTGATGCATGACCAAGAATTATTCGAGGCTTTTTATCGACTTGGAAATGCAAAGAATGCACAGCCAAAAGAGCACGCCAAGCTGAATTGGGAGCATTGGCAAACTATAAACATGGATGAGTTTGATTTGCCGCGAAAACGTACTCAAGTGATTGATTTTGAAACAGCCCATGCGTTGTTTATGTGCTTATTTTGCTTTTTGCTTAAGCGTGATGAATATAGAGACGCTATTAATGGCTTTAACCTCGACCAGTCAATTGCTATTCGCATTGGCCGCATTATTGATAAGCCTGAGATCGTTGAAATGGCCTACAACAAATACCCACATTACTTAGTTGGCCCTTGGAATCTAAGCCAGCGTTTTTTAATGCATGGTTTTTTTACTGAGTATTTATATGCAGAACTAGAGCAGCTAAGAAAAACAACTGAACTTCAGTAGCATGAAGCTAAACGAGTTTAGGCTGCTATTTCTATCAGTCCTGTCTCATATCGGTCCTATTGTTCATCAGTAAAGTGATGAACGATAGGGCTAAAACGAAAGCTAGTGCAGGGTTCACAGGGTTAAAGTACCTTAGTTTTGTGTAATTAGAATTCAATAGAACATCAAGTTTCACAGAGTGGTTAAGGTGTCAGCCATGCTAAAAATGTTGGCGAACTTAGCTGCTTGGGGTGGGCCATGTAATTGTTTTTTGGGAAATGGGTTTTATGATTAGGTTTATTACTATTCTTTTATGGCCTTGCGGCCAAGGTAAGTCGTGGCGCTTCGCCTCATACTTTGTAAAGAGTGCGGCCAAAAAGGGGGGGGAACTGCGACACGCTCTTACTTTCGGTAAACATTGACTTAGCAGCCCCGACGAAGTTGTTATCCTTAGTGTATTTTGAAAATAGCTAACGCTTTTGGTGGGGTATCCATATCTCGCCAAATTCGGCCTACTGGCCAAGGTAAGTCGTGGCGCTTCGCCCACACCAGACCAAAAGGGTGTGAACTGCGACACCCTCTTACTCTCTGTAAACATTGGCCCCGCAGCCCCGACGAAGTGGCACTTGGTAAATATTAGGCTTGTGCTAATTTAAGTGAATTGACTACCGCCTCAGATTCGCCATCCATGGCTCAAATGAGGCTATCTCGGCAACCATGCCGAGCTCACGTCAATTCACTTAACGCACTCGGACACTTCCAGCGGGGAATCTCCAGCGTCTGACTTCATTTGAATTGATGGGGTTTAGATTTAGTTTACTCTGCCCCCACTTTTATTTGAAAAGCGTTCACGATCTCGCCCTGATTCTTCCCCCACTTGTTTACTCTCACTTATTTATTATTACTTTTGATGTATACCTCTACTTAACTAATTAATATGGGCTATTGAGTTTAAATTTTTGATTGATTATTATTGCTGTATTAATTCAAACTGGTATGGATATGGTATTAATTTAAATTATCAGTACCATTAATATGGATATAAAACAGGTTCTTATGTCAAAGGCGTTGTTTGATAATTATCGTCGTCCTATCTTGATATTTTCTTCTATATTACTACTTTTTATTTTTTTATCATTTTCTTCACTAGGAGAACAAGCGATGTTTAGTTTATTTAAGCGTTATGATGTAGAGCTATCTCCAGTCGTGAAAGGGCGAATAACTGACGGTGGTAAAGCTGTATCAGGTATGGAGGTTGTCAGGGAGTTGTCATATTCTGGTTATGATAATGGCAAACTTATTATTGATTATGCACTGACGGATATAAATGGTGAGTTTTCTTTTGATGAGCTTATTGTTAAATCCAAATCGCCCGGAGATATTTTCGGACAAGATGCTCCAGTAAAGCAGTATATCTTTTTTCATAAAGATATAGATGAATCTACGGATGAAAATAATGAGCATTGGCTTTGGAGAGTAAGTAAACACTGGACGTCAGTTCCTTTTTTAAATAACTATCTAAATCAATTAAACACTGACTTACAAAATAAAGAACTGCATTACGAGTTTGATTTAACCGAGTATGGCTTAAGAGCTGACCAAATGGTTATTTCAACATGTTATTGGCAAGGAAATAAAATCTCAGCTTATTACGGAGATGATCTAGAGGAAGTAACTAGTTTTGATGACTTAGAGGATTAAAACTAATTTACTGAACATAAATATTTTAAGGACAAAATATGACTGCAATACCTCCTAACTTAGCTTCAAGGTTAGCTTTATTGGCTTATGATGTTGAGGGAACACCGAATAAATTAGATGTAGATCGAGTGATTAAAAAACATTTCAAGTTTAAAACTTCTGATGTACATCAAGGAACTACAGGTGGATTTTTTTGGCGCGAAACAACGGGGTTTGTATTAATAGGCCAAGGGCATAGCCTGCAACATAAAGGTGATCATGTCATTGCTGTTCGAGGTACTGCGAGTTTAGCTGATGCGCTTACTGATGCAACTTGTCATACAACAAGTAGTGATACCGGTACACAAGTACACACTGGCTTCCAGACGACGTTTGCTTCTTTTCGAGATGCGCTTGAAGGATATATATCAAAACCTGAAGTATTAAATAGTTCAGGGGTAATTCATTGTATTGGCCATAGTTTAGGTGGAGCACTAGCTACACTAGTTGCAGATTGGATCAAGTCTAAATATGGTAAAACAGTATATCTCTATACCTTTGGGTGCCCTAGAGTTGGCAAGAAAGATTTTGCAATAAAAAGTAGTTCTAGAATTGATAAAATTTTCCGATGTGTTCATGGTGCAGATCCCGTTGCAAAGGTACCTGTTTGGCCATTTTATCACGCACATATTAATGGGAGTGAATATGTTTCTTATAGAGCCCAAGGTGTGGATGTCTCTGCTCACTCAATGTTAAAAGCTCCAGGGTATATTAATACTACCAATTTTTCGGACTGGGGGGATATATATAGCCAACAGGCTGGCTCAATATTAGAGCGAGTTGTTCTCAATTATAATAATCGAATTCAAACTACTTATTCAGCTCACTGGGCTGATAAAATTGCTGCAGCATTAATGACATTAATGATTGATGGTGGCTTTCACAATGCAGTATTAGCACTTCAGCATGGAGGTGCTGCCATAGGTTCAGTTTATGACTTTATGGCTAGTTGCACGGTTAAAGTTGCGAGTATGGCCGGCCTTGAAGATCAAGTTAGAGGTTTGTTAGGGCATATGCTTGTATTTGCTGGGAAAGGTGCAGATATTGTTATTAATTTCACAGTGTCATTTATTAAGTGGGTCTTTTCAGTCACAATAGGTCGGTTAATGAACTCAGCTAAAATGGCTTTGAAAAATCAGTAGCGACCATTAGTGATTCTTGGAACGATGACAGGTTAATATTGATATAAGTTCTAGTTTAAAACGAGTCAACTCAGAGAGAACTCGTTCATCAAACAAACTTGCAGGCTCAATGGGGGTATTTAGCGTCAAACTTCATTTGGGTGAGAGTTGAATTGACCCCCACTTATTCAAAAAACCTAGATATATTTTTTCGTCCAAGCCTATATCTGGGCAGACTAGGATATTGTTACGCAGAGAAGAAAGTTTCACAGTTTCACCTGAAATAATGACCGCTTGTGATTGGAGTGAGCATTTATTGCTTTCTGTAACGGACCACTTTTTTAATTGTTCTAACGGAGCTGGCTTACCTGAAATAATAAATACTTTACTGCCTCCAAATATATTGGGTCAGAGTAAACTAATCCAAAGACCGCCGCAGGTTCCAACTACCCCCATTTCAAGTTGCGGAATACGATGATAAAAATAACCTAATAACTACCAAGGTTTTCTTTAATGATAGGGCTGTTTACACGTATCGTAGTCACAAGTAAGCCCAAATCGAAGAGATTGAATATCAGGTGTAAGCGCGGCTGTGACCGTCCATGACATGGACGTCATGGCCGAGCTTTCAGGGATGAACTTGCAGCGTGTCATAGTCGTGCTTGCACGAAGGCCTGCGGCAGGCAATGGGTTACAATGAGCCTAGGGTTTTAGATTAATTAATCAAGACCTTAAATGGTTAAATTTAGATGTAAAAAATGTGGCACATAGGCCACATTTTTAATCCAAATTAAGTTTGGAAATAGAGTAATCAATGATTACTCTGGATCACTCTCTACTCAGGATCACTCTCTACTCAGGATCACTCTCTATTCAGGGTCATAATCCAACACTGGTGATAACCACTTCTCCGCTTCTGCCAATGTCATTCCTTTACGCTCAGCATAATCCTCAACTTGATCTTTACCAATATTGGTCACCCCAAAGTAACGTGATTTAGGGTGAGCAAAGTACCAGCCTGATACCGCAGCGGTTGGGAACATGGCATAACTTTCAGTGATATTAAGGTCAATCGTTTCATCGGGTTTTAGTAAATCCCATAACAAGCCTTTTTCAGTATGATCAGGACAGGCTGGGTAACCAGGTGCTGGGCGAATACCTTTGTACTTTTCACGAATAAGGGCTTCGTTATCCAATACTTCATCTGCAGCGTAACCCCAAAATTCTTTACGTACCCGTTCATGCATACGCTCTGCAAAGGCTTCAGCTAAACGGTCGGCTAGGCACTTAAGCATAATGGCGTTGTAGTCATCATGGTTGGCTTCAAAACGTGCCACATGTTCATCAATGCCGTGGCCTGCGGTAACAGCAAAGCCGCCCATGTAGTCGGCGACGCCTGAGTCTTTTGGCGCGACAAAATCAGCCAGGCAGAAGTTGTCATTGCCCACACGTTCAAGCTGCATCCGCAAGTGATGGGTGGTCATTTCAACTGTGGTGCGTGTTTCATCTGTGTATAGCTCAATGTCGTCATGGTTAACGGTATTGGCAGGGAATAAGCCAATGACCGCTTTGGCAGTAAGCCATTTTTCACTGATGATGGTTGCAAGCATGGCTTTACCATCGGCATAGAGCTTACGGGCTTCTTCACCGACAATTTTATCATCTAAAATTTCAGGGAAGTGACCATGCAGCTCCCAGCTTCTGAAAAACGGCGTCCAATCGATGCGATCCACTAGATCTTCTAGTGGGTAATCATCAAATACTTGGCGGCCCAATTTGTTCGGTTTAAATGGGGTGTAGTTATCCCAATCGTGTTTACAGCGGTTTTCACGGGCAGCGTCAATTGACACTATGGTTTTGCGTTTGGTTTGTGATAACCGCTTTTCACGCATGATGTCGTATTCAGCATAGGTTGCATCAATGGTGGGCTGGCGAGTGTCGTTATTAACCAGTTTTGACACCATAGGCACGGCGCGCGAGGCATCGGCAATGTAAATTGCACCATGTGGATAATGTGGGGCAATTTTTACTGCGGTATGAATTTTTGAGCAGGTTGCACCGCCAATAATCGCCGGAATGGTTAACCCTTCTCGGTGGAAGGTTTTGACGTTATGTACCATTTCATCAAGGCTTGGGGTAATAAGCCCTGACATACCAATAATATCAATATTGTGCTCTTTTACGGCTTCGAGGATTTTTTCAACTGACACCATGACGCCTAGGTCGAACACTTCAAAGCCGTTACAGGCTAGCACCACGCCGACAATGTTTTTACCAATATCGTGCACGTCACCTTTTACGGTAACCATTAAAATTTTACCGTTTGATTGACCTTCAACTTTTTCCGCTTCAATGTATGGGTTTAAATAAGCCACGGCTTTTTTCATTACCCTAGCCGATTTAACGACTTGCGGCAGAAACATTTTGCCTGAGCCAAATAAGTCACCGACCACATTCATCCCATCCATTAATGGCCCTTCAATCACATCAAGTGGGCGGGTGGCAGCGGCGCGCGCTTCTTCGGTGTCTTGGTCGATAAACTCAGTAATGCCTTTCACTAAGGCGTGGGATAAGCGCTCATTAACGGGCAGACTACGCCAAGCTAAGTCTTCCTTTTTAGCCACTTGTTTGCCGTCACCACGAAAACGCTCAGCAACATCTAGTAGTTGCTCAGTATTGCTTGAGTCGGCAACGGGGCAAGGTAAATTCAGTACCACATTTTCGACTTTTTCTTTTAAGTCTTTGTCGATGTCATCAAATATGGCTAACTGACCTGCGTTAACGATACCCATGTCCATGCCCGCTTGAATCGCGTGGTATAAAAACACCGCATGAATGGCTTCGCGGACTGGGTTGTTACCACGAAACGAGAACGAGACGTTTGACACACCGCCAGAAATCATTGCATGGGGTAGAGTGGCTTTAATGTCTTTAATGGACTCAATAAAATCGACGGCGTAGTTATCGTGCTCGTCAATGCCGGTGGCAATGGCAAATATATTCGGGTCGAAAATGATGTCTTCTGGGGCAAAGCCAACCACATCAACCAGTATGCGATAGGCGCGGGTACAGATTTCGGTTTTACGGGCGCGGGTATCGGCTTGGCCATCTTCATCAAATGCCATCACAATAGCGGCTGCGCCATAGCGTTTCACTAAGGTGGCTTGCTGAATAAAGGCTTGTTCACCTTCTTTCATCGAAATGGAGTTAACAATCGACTTGCCTTGAACGCATTTAAGGCCAGCTTCAATCACGTCCCATTTTGATGAGTCGATCATGATAGGCACGCGGGAAATATCAGGCTCTGAGGCGATTAAGTTCAAGAACTTTTTCATCGACTCGACGCCATCAAGCATACCTTCATCCATGTTGACATCGATGATTTGTGCGCCGTTTTCAACTTGCTCACGCACGACATCTAGGGCCTCTTCAAACTTTTCTTCTTTAATTAACCGCAGGAATTTGGCTGAACCTGTGACGTTGGCGCGCTCGCCGACGTTAACAAATAATGAGTTGCCATCAATGGTTAATGGCTCAAGCCCTGATAAGCGACAGGCAACGGGAATATCAGGTATGACACGTGGCTCATGGCTGATAACGGCATCGCGAATAACGCTAATGTGCGCGGGTGTACTACCACAACAGCCACCCACAATATTGAGCATGCCTTCTCGGGCCCAATCACTGATCACTTCGGCCATTTCTTCTGGGGTTTCATCGTAACCGCCAAACTCATTAGGTAAGCCAGCGTTAGGGTGGGCAGAAACATAACATTCTGCAATCCGTGATAACTCTTCAACGTAGGGACGCAACTCTTTTGGGCCAAGGGCGCAGTTAAGGCCAATGGATAATGGTTTGATATGGCGCAGTGAGTTGTAAAAGCCTTCGGTGGTTTGCCCTGTTAGGGTACGACCTGAAGCATCAGTAATGGTGCCTGAAATCATTACAGGTAGCCGATCACCAATTTGATCAAACACTAATTCGATGGCAAATAATGCGGCTTTGGCGTTGAGGGTATCAAAGATGGTTTCGACCATGATGATATCTGCGCCGCCATCAATTAATGCACGGGTTGATTCAACATAGGCTTCGACTAATTGATCAAAAGTGATATTACGAAAACTGGGGTCGTTTACATCTGGGCTGATAGAGCAAGTGCGGTTGGTTGGCCCAAGCACCCCTGCAACATAGCGTTTAATACCCGTTTGCGCAGTAACGTCATCAGCGGCTTCACGGGCAACTTTGGCGCCTTCAAGGTTAATTTCTGCTGACAACGACTGCATGTCGTAATCGGCCATAGCAATCGTGGTGGCATTAAAGGTATTGGTTTCAATAATGTCAGCACCCGCTAACAGGTATTTAGTGTGGATATCTTTAATGATTTGGCGTTGGCTTAGCACCAACATGTCGTTGTTGCCTTTTACGTCACAGTGCCAGTCTTTAAAACGCTCACCACGATAGTCGGCTTCTTCCAGTTTGTAGTCTTGAATCATTGTGCCCATGGCACCATCGAGGATAACTATGCGCTGTTTTAGCGTATTTGTAAGTTGTTCAAGTACCTGACTGTAGGAAGTCGACTTCGCCATAACGTATTACCTTAATTGCTTTTATGCTAATCACTTAATCGAGCGTTAAATAACACGCTAACTTAAGTAGTTAGTGGATTGTGTTAACGGTTTTAGATGAAATAAGCATACCTTTATTTATGCTTTTATAGGGCAGAATAATGCGAAATCCCCTGTAATAAAATTCATCTTAAAATATTTTGTTTGGACATTTAAACGTATAGACGTCCATAATACGTTTAAATAGATTGTAAGAGCAAGCCCATTGCTCACACTAAAAACATAAGCCAATTGAAACGGCCGATGGAGTCTCCTTAGATGAAGCAAGCTAAGATAATATTGTTACGCCATGGCCAATGTGAGGGCGACAGTATTTTGCGGGGTAAAACCGATGTGGCGCTAACTGATTTGGGGCTAACGAACATGCACCAGAGTGCGGCTAAGCTAGGGCTATTAGGTTGTTTGCCATCACTGCAGCTATACAGTTCGCCTTTGGTGCGCTGCCATGCGTTTGCCGCTGAATTAGCGCAGCAGTTAAACCAAGTGAGTGCTGATTTAGCTTTACAGGTTGAGATAATGTCTCAATTACAGGAAATTGATTTTGGCTTGTGGGACGGAAAAAGCTTTGCAGAGCTTTATCAGCATAGCGCTAAAGCGTTAGATGCCTATTGGGATAACCCTTGGGAGCATGGCGCGCCCCAAGCTGAGCCCATGGCTGAATTTGAACAAAGGGTGGCGCAGGCTTTTGCGCAAATAACCTTGCAAGCTTACAACTTGGCTGAAGCTCATACTGCTGAGGCTAATAGTGCTAAGGCAACAGCATCAGCCACTGCTCTGGTAGTGACTCACGGTGGAGTTATCCGTCATATTATCGCTTTGGTGTTAGGGCTTGAGCGCTGTAAAGGGCTATATGGACAACTGAATATAGATTATGCCGCGACGGTAACCATTGATGTGTTTTGGCCTGAAGCTGATGATAAATCGACTAAACCCGTCTATCGTTTAAACTGGAATAATTAGTTTTAGCCTAAAATTAGCAGAAAAAACTAACTTCACTTAGGCAGATATACCGTACAATATAAGCCGCATTTATTAAGTGCAATAAAATTTCAAATTAAGTCAATTTAGCTGCAGTTGAGTGCTTGTGTGAAATGCTTTAAGCAACACCAGTATCAAGCGGTTCGCTAAATGAGTAGGGAATCGAGAACTAGCCTAAATGCTGTTTAGCTCGAACTGTACCCGCAACTGTAAAATAGCATCTCATCACTTGTAAGATAAGTGATTAATGAATGCCATTAAGTCAGATACCTAGCTTAGTTTTTCTTGCTGAATTAGCAGCACCTAACAACAACTTGAGCGGGTAACTCAGGCGGAGTTTGTATCGTGATCAGTATTAAAACCCCAGATGTGGCTAAACATGCCTCTTGGATAACCGCAGGGGTAGTATCTTGACTACTGCGGCATTAACAGTTGATCAGCTAAGCTGGTCAGTTGCAGACAATGAGATCCTTTCTCAAGTCAGTTTTGCCTTGCAACGTGGTGAAATGCTAGGGCTTATTGGCCCTAATGGTGCGGGTAAATCCAGCTTACTGCGCTGCTTGTATCGCTATATCACCCCTGATGCTGGCAAAATCAGCTTATTTGGCGACAATATTAATGGTTTTTCTCATAAACAATTGGCCACTAAGGTTGCCGTTGTGCAGCAAGAGTCACCCCATTATTTTGATATGACCACCCATCAACTGGTTTCTATGGGCTTAACGCCCCATAAAGGCCTTTTTGAAACCAATACCCAAGCAGATGCAGATGATATTGCCAAGGCGCTGGCTAAAGTGGGTCTTGAGCACAAAGCCTTGCAGCAATATGAGCAGTTATCTGGCGGTGAAAAACAGCGGGCATTAATTGCACGGGCTATCGTGCAAAAGCCGCAGTTATTGATCCTTGATGAGCCGACTAATCATTTAGATATTCGCTATCAAATCCAAATTCTTGAGTTGGTTAGGCAACTTGGCATTAGCGTGATTGCCTCTATTCACGATCTTAATTTAGCCAGCGCAATGTGCGATAGATTGCTGTTACTTGATCAAGGAAAGTGCATCGCTCAAGGTTTACCTGATGAAGTATTAACAGAAACCATTTTGGGGAACGTGTTTGATGTTTGCTGCCAAATATCAAGTCACCCACAGCACGGTAAACCGTTAATTACTTATTTTTATGGTTATCAAAGTCATTATGACAATGCTAATCAAAACACTTGTCAAAGCTCGCAGCAAAACGCATATCCAAGCTCTGAACAAAAACATGGCCAATCAAACCACGGGCAGGGCGATAAATGACAGCCATTGATGCCACACAATCAGTGAAGCTAGCAAAGCAGATGAGTTTAAGTTTTAAGCATAAGCTACTGCTGTTTGTTACTGCCATAGTGACCCTAGTTACTCCAATCGCCGCGGCAAGTTTCGGCGCTGCTAATATCAGTTTTGAACAAGTCGTTAGCTTGTTTGCTAATTTGGCATTAGGTACAGGTGAAACAGATTCACTAACGCAGCGGATTGTGTTTGAGCTGCGTTTTCCAAGAATTATTTTAGCCTTTGTGGCAGGCGCAGGTTTGGCGCTTGCGGGCAGTGTATTGCAAACGGTGACACGTAACCCGTTGGCGGATCCCTATTTATTTGGTATTAGCTCTGGGGCGTCATTTGGGGCGGTATTAGTGCTGAGCTTTTTTGGCAGCCAAGGCTTAGTGCTGCAATGGTTAGGAGAGTCTTCTGGTCATCTTGCCAATGCTATTTTACGTTCAGGCTTATTCAGTAATGATGCCTGGTGGTCTTGGTCATCCATTAGTTTACCAATTGGCGCTTTTATTGGTTCGAGTTTATCTGTGCTGTTGGTATTAGGTTTATCTGGTTTTGGTCGTGCTAGCCAAGTTGAGCGGATGCTATTGTCTGGGGTGGCCACCTCTTTCATGTTCGGCGCGCTAACCAGTTTGGTACTGTATTTTTCAAGCCCTCAAGCGGCGGCTTCAGTATTATTTTGGAGTTTGGGCAGCTTTGCTAAAGCTAGCTGGGCAGGCCTGGTTATCCCATCTGTGGTGGTAGTTTGCAGCATATTAATTATTTTAGCTTTTAAGCGTCAGGTATTAGCCATTCAAGCGGGGGATGAAACGGCGCACTCCTTAGGGGTTAACGTCGCCAAAATTCGCTTAGCAATGCTTATTTTGTGTTCATTAATTACCGCCACGCTGGTGGCAAGTTGCGGCGGCATTGGCTTTGTTGGCTTGATGATCCCTCATACCGTGCGGCTGCTCTATCCTGGGCAACAACCTATTATGATGACGGCATTAGTCGGCGGCATATTTATGGTATGGATTGATGTATTAGCCCGTTGTTTATTAGGCAACCAAGAGTTGCCGGTAGGTATTATCACTGCCGCAATTGGTAGTGTATTTTTTCTTTTTGTATTACGTCATCGTCGATGAGATTGCAGTTTTGGAGAGTAAGGGATGTTTGCGGTAGATCCAGTTAGTCATAAATTTGATGATCAAATACAGCATAAAATTAATCAGAAAACTAAGCCGCTAGGGGCGCTAGGGTTACTCGAAACGCTAGCAATGCAGATTGCGCAAGTGCAACTAACGCCACAAGCTAATATGAAACCAAAGTACAATATTAGGCATAAGTTGAGTATTAATAAGCCTGCTATGTTGGTGTTTGCTGGCGATCATGGTATTGCTGCTCATGGGGTATCGATTGCCCCCAGTGAAGTTACTCAACAAATGGTGGCTAACTTTGCCAATGGCGGCGCTGCGATTAATGTCTTTTGCCGTCAAATGGGTTTAAACCTTGAAGTGATTGATTGCGGCATGTTGCAGCCAGTTGATGACCCTCGTATTACTCAGCATCGTTTAGGCAATGGCACTCAAGCAATTCATCAAAAAGCGGCCATGAGTTTATTAGCGGTTAAAGATGGCTTTAGCTATGCAAGTGAAGTGGTGCAACGTCACTATGATTCAGGTTGTAACCTGATTGCGCTTGGTGAAATGGGCATTGGCAATACCTCGTCAGCTGCGGCGATTATGGCCGCATTATTAGGCTTAGATATTAAAGAGTGTGTCGGCCGAGGTACGGGGATTGATGATAGAGCCTTTGCTCTTAAAACCGAGTTATTGGGTGTAGCGCTTAACCTGCATAGAAGTAAATTTACCGATCCGGTTAATGTACTTGCCTGTGTTGGCGGCTTTGAAATTGTGCAAATGACAGGCGCTATTTTAGCGGCCGCTGAGAAAAAGATGCTGGTGGTTATTGATGGCTTTATTGCAACCGCAGCGGCATTAGCCGCAGTTAAATTACACCCTGATGTAAAAGATTACTTAATTTTTGCTCACCAATCAGATGAGCAAGGCCATATTAAAATGCTAGCCGCAATGGATGCTAAACCATTATTGCAATTAGGGTTTAGACTAGGTGAAGGTACAGGCGCTGCGCTATCACTGCCAATCATTGAAGCGGCGGTGAACTTCTACAATGATATGGCTAGTTTTGAAAATGCCGGCGTAAAGTCAGTGGTGTAATTGCGCTGCGAATCGAGAAGTAAATCGAGAAGTAAATAACGCAGTAAATATTAACGCTGTGATAGCCAATTAGCTGTGATAGGCAATTAAAGGAAACGTCATGGAGCAACAGTCGTCATCTGAGGGGGCAAAAAATCAGTCTGATGAAACTGATTATCAAGCGCCTAAAAGTGGAAGTACACTAAAAAAACAACTGAATTTATTGCTTATTGCGTTAAGTTTCTTCACTCGAATCCCTGTGCCAGCTTGGGTTGAGTTTGACAGTGAAAAGCTTAATCAAGCTAGCCGTTATTTTGGCGTAATAGGGTTATTTGTTGGCAGCATAAGCGCAGCGGTGTTTTGGGTGAGTCAGTTTGTGTTGCCTAATGGGGTTGCGGTGATCTTGGCGATGATAACCGGCGTATTAGTCACAGGAGGCTTTCATGAAGATGGCCTTGCTGATACCGCTGATGGTTTTGGTGGTGGCTGGAAAGTTGCTGACAAGCTGCGCATCATGAAAGATTCAAGAATAGGCACTTATGGCACCTTAGCCTTAGTGCTTTGCCTATTATTAAAGTGGCAATTGTTAGTCGAAATTGCCCTTTATAGCCCGATTAATGCGGTCGTCGCCATTGTTGTTGCCCATGGTTTAAGCCGCGTGTTAGCAGGGAGCATTATCTTTTCAGGCCAATATGTTACTGAAGATGATGGCAGCAAATCAAAACCTCTGGCGCAGCATCAGCACATCAATGATTTATTGATTTTATGCTTAAGTGGCTTTGTGGTACTAGCCTGTTTAAACGGCGTAGTCGCCTTTGGGTTGTTATTGCTATTAGTGTTATTACGACAAGCCTTGATATGGGGCGGTAATCGTCAAATTGGCGGCTATACCGGTGACACGTTAGGCGCTGCACAACAGATTGCTGAACTACTGTGTTATGGCGCAATTTTAGTCATAGGGCTAAATTAAATTTTTGAAGTAAAAATTTTAGCTTAGATCAATGTTAATAAAGGAAAAACTGCATGATCCATCTGGTGCTTGGTGGTGCCCGTTCAGGTAAAAGCCGTTATGGTGAATCCCTTGCTGAGCCTTTCGCTTTGCAAGGGCATCGTTGCGTCTATATCGCCACCGCCACCGCACTTGATGATGAGATGAAGCAGCGAATTTTACGTCACCAACAAGACAGAGATAACTCAAATATTGATTGGCAGCTGGTTGAAACGCCGCTAGCCATTGCCCATACCTTAGTTAAATATGACTCCCCGAATACGGTATTGTTTGTCGATTGCCTCACGCTGTATTTAACTAATCATCTTGTGGCCAGTGAAGAGACCCACCGTGATGGTGTTGATGAATTATGGCAACAGCAAAAGCAGGCGTTATTGGCATGTTTACCCACTCTTGAAGCGCAGGTGATATTAATCAGCAATGAAGTGGGCTCAGGCATTGTGCCACTTGGAGAATTAAGCCGTCGTTTTGCTGATGAAGCCGGTTGGGTAAACCAAGCTATTGCTAAAATCGCTGACAAGGTCACCTTAGTGGTTGCAGGCTTACCCGTTGAGCTTAAACGCTAAACCTATGGCTAAGCTATATTCTTACAACAGCGATTGTATAAGCATGGTTAACACTGCCAATACCTCATTCACTTTCTCTAATGTCACGCCATAGCAGCTTAAATGACAGATAAAAATCAACCATGATGCAAATTAAAAACCAAACTAAAACTAGCACAAGCAATACGGGCAGTTCTGGCCATAGCTATCAAGCTGGAGCGGCTAAAACCTTAATGGTGCAAGGCACCACATCAGATGCGGGTAAAAGCACCCTAGTTGCGGGTCTTTGTCGGGTATTTGCTCGCCAAGGTACTAAGGTGGCGCCATTTAAACCACAAAATATGGCATTAAATAGCGCAGTTACCGCAGATGGCGGCGAAATTGGCCGCGCCCAAGCATTGCAAGCCGTGGCGTGTAAGCTTGCGCTGCATACGGATTTTAATCCAGTATTATTAAAGCCAAGTAGTGATACTGGCTCCCAAGTGATTATTCACGGTAAAGCCTTGACCACATTAGAGGCAAAAGCTTTTTTTGGCCCGGAAAGCCGTAACTATAAAACCCTCGCTATGGATGCGGTATTACAGTCTTTTGAGCGCTTGACCCAGCAATATCAGCTGGTGGTAGTTGAAGGGGCAGGTAGCCCTGCAGAAATCAATTTGCGCGAAGGGGATATCGCCAATATGGGCTTTGCTGAAGCGGTCGATTGCCCTGTCATTATTATTGCTGATATTGATAAAGGCGGCGTATTTGCCCACCTTGTGGGCACCTTGGCACTGCTCAGTGGATCTGAGCAACAAAGAGTTAAAGGCTTTGTGATTAATCGCTTTCGTGGCGATATTAGCCTATTACAATCTGGCATCGACTGGCTGGAAAACTACACCCAAAAACCGGTATTTGGGGTTTTGCCTTACTTACATGATTTACATTTAGATGCTGAAGATGCGCTGATTGACTCCCATGGGAAAGTCACAGGTTCGGAAAAGGACTTAGCCATTATCAATCATAAGCTCAAAGTGCTGGTGTTAGTTTTTCCAAGGATCAGTAATCATACCGACTTTGACCCTTTACGGTTGAATCCTTACATTGAGTTTCATTATCTTAGCCTGCAATCCCAATCCAGTAATCCAGATTTCCCCAAAGTGGATTTAATCATATTACCAGGCAGTAAAAATGTCAGAGCAGATTTAGAATTTATGCGTCAACAAGGCTGGGATCTTGAGGTTAATAAGCACTTACGTTATGGCGGTAAAGTCATAGGCATTTGTGGTGGTTATCAAATGTTAGGTCAATATATTCATGACCCCGATGCCATTGAAGATTTGGCAGGTAGCAGTAAAGGCTTAAGCTTACTGCCCATTGAAACCACACTGACGGCAGATAAAACCCTATGTAAAGTAAGTGGTCACTTAGCGCTTAATGAAGCTAAAGCAAGCATTGAAGGTTATGAAATTCACTGCGGCGTGACTCAAAAGCTAACTTCTGCAGATTTGCTAGCGCCTATCAGTCTCACATCACAGCAGAGTGATACGCAGTACGCAGAAGGCCTACTCAGTGATGATAACCAAATTTTGGCAACCTATGTTCATGGTTTATTTGATAGCCCAGATGCCTGTGAGCTTATATTGCAGTGGGCAGGGCTTGCTCAAGCCAAAAGCATTGATATAAACCAAATACGTGAACAACAATTAGAACGATTAGCTGATGTGCTTGAAGCGCATTTAGATATGGATAAATTAACAGGAAGTCTCTCATGAGTGATAATGAAAACCAAAACGAAAACCAGAGCCAAACCAGTAATATCGATGCCACTAAAGCCCAGCGTCATAAGGCGCGTCAGCAAAAAGTAAAACAAGGGGTTGATGCAAAAATTGCTGCCGCCCAAGATGAAAAAGGCATTTTGCTAGTGCTTACTGGTAACGGTAAAGGTAAATCGACTTCAGGTTTTGGCTCTGTTGCTCGCGCCGTCGGCCATGGACACAAAGCCGCAGTAGTGCAATTTATCAAAGGCACTTGGGCCTGTGGCGAGCGCAATCTGTTAGAAGGCGCAGGGGTTGAGTTTCATGTCATGGGCACAGGCTTTACTTGGGAAACCCAAGATAAAGAAAAAGACACTCAAGCGGCGATGGAAGCCTGGCTTGAAGCTGAAAAACTCTTACAAGATGAGTCAGTTAATTTAGTGCTATTAGATGAGTTAACTTATATGGTGAGCTATCACTACATAGAGGTTGAGCGGGTACTGAATGCGTTAAAAAATCGCCCAGCCATGCAACATGTTATCATTACCGGCCGTGCCTGCCATCGTGAAATCATTGAACTTGCCGATACAGTGTCCGAAGTTCAACCGATAAAACACGCTTTTAATGATGGCATTAAAGCGCAGCTAGGGTTTGATTATTAATCAAATTTATTTGTTGCTTTACCCTTGGTAACATTATGCAAGCCAAAGTGCTTAATACAACAGAATTTTAATAATTTAAAAAGAGAGATAATGATGAAAACAATGACCTGTAAACAGCTTGGTGGCGCTTGTGATGAAGTATTTCGCGCAGAGACATTCGAGCAAATGGTCGCGCAAAGTAAAATGCACGCTATGGCGATGTTTCAGCAGCAAGATGCCCCACACATGTTAGTGATGTCGCAAATGGCGCATTTGATGCAAGATCCTGCAGCGATGCAGCAGTTTATGGACGAGAAAAGACAGCAGTTTGATGCTTTAGCAGACGACTAAGCAGTCTAGCTATTCGGCAAAATGTGACATAAATGCAAAACAGTAAACGGAGTTACAAGATCAATGAAATTAGCATTATTAAGTGATGCAACATCAATAGCATCCCAGCAAGCGATAGCAGCTATGGTGGCGACATTGTCGATTGCTGAAAAGCAAGCTGGCGTAGTTTATATAGCATCTGAGCCAGATGCTCAGCGAAGCTATTTTGCGCCAGTAGCTGCCATGTTTAAGGGCCTTGGCTTTGACAAGGTTAACTATATTGATCTTGAAGATGGCTATACCACCGAGTCGGAACGTATTTTACGCCAAGCAGGGCTAATATATTTATCCGGTGGCGATACTTATCGTTTCCTATACTGGTTAAAGCAGCGTGGGCTAGATAAGTTACTCTATCAACTGGCACTGGGTGATATAAGTCAAGATAGCCCGGAAATTGATCGCCTTAGAATTGATCGTCCTGTAAAACACAGTGCAGGAACTAGTACTGCGATTATTGGGATCAGTGCTGGGGCGATGATAATGACGCCATCAATTGATACAGCGCATTTATGTGGTGATAGTAATCAAGTGGGATTAATTGATACCAGCGCTTTAGCCTTAGTGCCATTTTTATTTGTGCCGCACCTATCGGCCACAGAGATTAATGACGCACAAACGCAATCACTGTTTAAGTCGCTGCCATTAGCTAAACAGCAAGAATTGCTGTGTTGTTCAGATGATGATGCAATTGTGCTAGTCGATAAGCAATTGACTGAGTTTGGTGCACCAACGTGGATTAATCGGAGTTAATATGTCTGTTTCTAATGAGCCAAAACTCAGTCAAACTGGCCCTAAACTGACTCGGGTTGACCATATTCATATTTATGTCAGGGATAGGGCAAAGGCATTCGCTTGGTATCAACAAGTGCTGGGTTTTAGGCTGGTCGAAGCGTTAGCCTTTTGGAGTCAAGGCGACGGCCCGCTAACTATCGAGCATGGTGATATTCATTTAGCGCTTTTTGAAAGTATTAAGCCTAAATTTACCACAGTCGCTTTTGGGGTGGATGCTAATAATTACCAGATGTGGAAACAAAAACTTGCTGAGAATAAGATAAAATATACTGAAAGCGATCATGAAATTACCTGGTCAATTTACTTTGCAGATCCCGATGGCAATCCTTTTGAAATTACCAGTTTTGAATATCAACAAATCACAGATACTAACAGCTAAAAGATCACAGCATTAGGTGGTCTTATTTACGGATTTATTACAGACACTATGACCCCAGCGATTAACACCCTCAAAAAACATAAAACTCCTCACACTATCTATGAATATGAGCATGATAGTAATGCCCAGTCCTATGGTGATGAAGCGGTAGAAAAACTTGGCGTGTCAGCGAGCCAAGTGTTTAAGACTTTAGTGGTTACAATAGACAGCAAGGAATTGGCCGTTGCGGTTGTGCCCATGACATCAATGTTGAGCCTTAAATTACTTGCTAAAGCTCTTGGTGGTAAAAAAGCGGCGATGGCGGATAAAGGGCTAGCGGAAAAAACCACCGGTTATGTATTTGGTGGAGTGAGCCCATTAGGACAAAAACGGCGTTTAAAGACCGTGATAAATAGCTCTGCCAAGGAGCTTAATACCATGTACGTGAGCGCGGGTCGCAGGGGCTTAGAAATCTCATTGGCGCCAGCAGATTTGCAAACGCTAACTCAAGCAACCTTTGCCAACATATGCAGTGAGTAATATCCAAGCGACATTTACAAGGTGATTGCAGCAGTGAGCGGACATTTTTGTATTCGATTACAGTGATAATCATAGCAAATGTTCAACTCGGAAAGTTGAGTCGCTGAATACTGCATTGAGTCACCTCTGTTAAGACTATTCCAACGAACTCGATTCAATAAAAAACGGCCTATTTAATAAATAGGCCGTTTTGATATTCAATTCGGTGCAACTATCAGCAGTTAAGTATCATTACCTCAGTAGCTGTAAATGTTAAGAAGCAATGTAATGTGTACGTCTTCTACGACGTCTCATTCTGGCTTCTTTTTCATCTTCAGTTTCTACAACTTCTTCTTTTTTATCAGTAGCTTTCTTATCATTGCTGTTAGCATTCGTTGATTTCACCAGCTGATCTGCATCATCCGGCGTTTCTGACTTTTTTGGCGGTGTCTTAGGATCCCCCTTGAAGACAGATTTGAAGATATTACTCACGCCAGATAGACCAGCCGCTTTTTCTTCAGCTTCAGATTGAGTATCTTCAGCGATGTCTTCAGAGAATTCTATTTTATCAATTTTTGCTTTAGCTTTTTTAGGTGCTACGGCAACAGGATCTAACGATTTCTTCGCTGTCAGTTCTGAGTTGTTGACGTCTTCTACTGCTGACATCATGCTTTCAGCAAGTGCTTTTTGAATTTGATCACTGATTGCAGAGACATTATCAACAGATAAAGCTGCCGAACTTACTGCAGCATCTTTAGCTACAGGAGCTGCGGTAACGGCTTTAGTATCGGTGCCGCTTTCAGCAAGCCGTTTGTTGACTCGTTGATTAAATTCAGTAACAGCTTCATTAACTTCAGTTTTAGCAATTGATAACGCACTAACTAATTCGTCAAATGAGTTTTGTAGCGAATTATATTTGTTTTCAAAAGGACTAATATTATTTTTAACTTCATCATTTAGATTATTCGTTAATTTTTTATAATTAGTAATTTCTTGCTCAAACTCAAGCAGGTAGGCCTTGGTAGAAATAACGCTTTCTTCCATGCTAAGTATTTTTGCTTGTAATGCTTTATCTTTAGCTGCAAATTCGGCGATTAATGCTTGAGGTATTTCAGCTGGTGGTGTCACTGCTGGAACAAAGGCGGCAAATTCGGGAATGCTGCTTGCAGGTTTCCATTGAGTGAATGATGGGTGCCATCCATAACAGTTACCATCACTGAGTAAAAATTCTTTTGCTTCAACTTCTGTAAATGGCCCAGTTATTTTGCCATTTTTGGAAAAAAACCATTTTTTCATAATCGTATTCTTAATGTTTTAGTTATAAACAAATGTTATATGCAAATCAGAGTAATAAGGTTTCTTTACTCAATCAGTTAACACCAGCAAGAGTCTTCTGTAATGCAGCATATTGCTCATTAACGCTTTTTAACGTTGCTTCTACTTTATCGTTTAAATCTTTGGTGGTTTGTTTAAAGCGATTGGTGTCGCGATCAATATCTGCCATTGAACTACTGATAGTTTGAATCGTATTATCTATTCGGCCTAGCGCAGCATTTAGCTCACGCTCTTTAGCTGTGAAATGCTCTATCAGTTGTTGCGGGATTTCCGCCGGTGCAGGTGGTGGAGAGCCAATAACATCGAACTCTTCTATATCACTTACAGGAACCCACTGCGCATAAGAAGGATGCCAAGCATAAACATTTGGATTTGACGCAATAAACTTATTTGATTCTGCCAGCCTTAATGGTCCGCTGATCTCACCATTATTTGAGAAATACCACTCTTTCATAGTCCACTTTTTTCCTTAAATAGTGCAGTAAGCCAAAGTTTTATTAATTTAATCAACAGCTTGTAGGAAGGCTAAAATTTATAACGTAGAAAACGTTAGCTTATTGGGTTGTTATCAATTAAATCGCATATCGTACGAACTTATTACATTAACTGATATTGATTAACATTTCCACTTGAAAATGGGGATTTTTAAGAGTTTTTATCAGTGCCAAATAGACAGAAAATTGACACTAATTCATTCAGTTGTTTAAAACTATTGTTTTATATTGTGATTATTCGAAGTCAGCATTAACTTCAAAGGTTATTCTGTGATTTGTATTAGGGTGAATAATCGACAGCAATTGAGCATGTAAATGCAGTCTTTGTGCATTTTTTCCATATAAATCATCGCCTAAAATTGGCATGTTCAAGCCTTTGGCGTGGGCGCAATGGACTCTTAATTGATGAGTTCTGCCTGTCTTGGGGAATAAGTGAATTAAGCAAGAGTTGTTTAATTCCTGTACTTTTTGCCAATGGGTTTGTGCATTTTTTCCGTGTAAATAACAGACAAGTTGCTTTGGTCTATCGTCTAAATCTACTCTTAATGGCAGTGTAATATCGCCGCGATCAAGCTGTGGGACCCCATCGATCTTAGCGATATAACGCTTGGTGACAGTACGACTGATAAATTGCTGCACTAAATGCTTATTGGCTTCTTTAGACAGCGCAATAACCATTAATCCTGAGGTCGACATATCTAGGCGATGTACTATGAGTGGCCCAGTGGCGTGGGGAAAAGCTTGCTTCATTCTGCTATATACTGAGTCGGTGATATTTTTACCAGGCACAGATAAAAACTCCGCTGGTTTATTCACGATCACAATATGATCGTCTTGGTAAACGATGGGAAGCTCGACCCCTTCAGCAGGGTTGCTAAGTAGTGGATTTTCATCAACCTGTAGGCCTTTAAGCATATGCCCTAAAATTGGGCGGCATTTTCCATGGCATGCAGGGTAATAGTTTTTATGCTGTTTAATTTCAGATTTGGGCGACATGCCCCACCAAAACTCAGCCATAGTGATAGGAGTGAAATTATGTTTAAAGGCATATTGTAGCAGTTTAGGCGCGGCGCACTCACCAGCTCCAGCAGGTGGTAAATGATTGGGCGCATCATTAAAAATCTTATTAAGATCACTACTCTCACCTAGGGCATTTAAAAACTGATAGTGGCTAAATAACTTATGCTGTAGCCCATTAGATAGCTGCTTTCTTTGTTGTTTAATAGCACTAATAGCTTGTTCTAATTCAGCTAATGGCTCAGCAACCAGTTTAGTTTGCCGCTCCCAATGCTCTTTAAGCTCTGCTAAGCAATATTTATCATTAACGCTTTGTCTGCTCATTTCAATTGATAAGGTTTTAAAGTCAGTTTCATTGAGACTTTGCGCTTGAGCCCGCTGAGCTTTGCGATACTTTCTGTTTTCGATCATTTGCGATCGCTGCGCCGCGATGGCATTTTCAGCTTGCTGCTGCGTTAACGCTAGTTTAGTGGTCAACTGCTGTAATAATGGATCGTTTTCTAACTCAACCAGCTGGGCATTGAGTTGATTGATTTCGATATTTTCTTGTTTGAAAAAACTATTTTTACTGAGCATATCAAATACTGGCGGCACGAATTGTGGCCATAGGTTTTTATCAGCTAATTTACCTGAAAAAGCAGCTAAAAAACCCAGTTGTCCCTGAGTATTTTTGACCACTAATACCCCAAACATTTTACCTATGGCAGGAAGGTGTTTTGATGCTTCTCTTCTAAGCAATGCTTCAGTTGGTGCTGACTGATCATGTTCTTTATCGGTAATGCCAAAATTATGCAGCCAATCTGTTTGTTGTTGTAAATGCTCTTGTAGCTGCTCGGCGGCGATAATCGCTAATGGGTGTGGCTGATAATAAAAGGGGAAAGTAAATTTTTCCGGCAATGTATATCCATCTACATTGGTGTTAAATGGCACAAAGCAGTGCTGGTTTGTAGTGGAATGGGTTGCGTTATTATCAGTTGGCATCTTCTACAGCTTCTTTTTCAATAAATTACTTTAAATGGTTACTAATCAGCTCTTGGGTGTGCTTGAGTAGTTCTAATCCGCCATTGTTGCCATGACCTGGTACCACAATGATTGCATCATTATAACGGCTTTTGGCTTTATCTAGGGTATTTGGCCACTCAGAAAGTGACGCTTGTGCAATATAGCCCATAGTTTTGCTAGCTTGACTTTTTATTAGGCATCCGCCGAATAGTAATTTCGACTCAGGCAGCCACACCACGAGGTTATCTTCTGTATGGCCTGCACCGAGATATTTTACTTCAATCTGCTTGTGGGCTAATTGCAACTTGTCGCCTGTAAAAGCCTGTTTTGCTAAAGGCTTATTATTGGCTTTTAAGTATGAATTGGTTAATTCAGAGGCGTTAGTATCAACCCCTATGGTATTTAAGTAGCCAATTCCGGCTGCGCGATCATCATGGGAATGAGTTGAAATACTCGCCCGCAGCGTAAAGCCTTGTTGCTTAATCCATCGCACCAGTTGAATGGTATCTTTTTCTGTCCATGGGGTATCAATCAAGTAGGCCTCTGAGCCATCGATAACCACTAAGCCATTAGCTGATACAAAGCCGTAATCTTGAGTTTGGAAGTAAGAGGTAAACTGAAATACATTGTCGATTAACGGCTTGACTGATAATTGGCCTTTTGTTGGTTCAAGCTGATTAGTGGCGCTTTTAAACTGTTCTTGGCTAGCGTGGGTGCTGGGCACTAACAGTAAAATATAAGCGAGGAATAATGCTATGGCCAATTTCATCATGCAGTCTCTGTCCAAGTGGTTACAGGCTAGAGTTTACCCTATTGCTATTAAGATGGTGCAGTCTATTAAGATAGTGCAGTCTATTAAGATAGTGTAGCCGCTTACTATTGTGGCTAATTTTACACAGGTAGCGCTTGAGGTTGATAGGCTTCAGTATGAGGGCCTTTGTTGAGCGGCATTATGAGCTATTTTGAGTGAGAAACTATTTGAGTTGCTGATGTCAGCCTTTGACAATTTAACAATCACATAGCGAGTATCAAGGCTATGTGATTGTTGGACTTTAAGTCATTTTTCAGTGTTTATCGTGCGGTAGAAATAACTTCAGTCGTTACTATTTTGTATTTACGACTGCGATTATTTTGGAAGTCGATGCAGTACACAAATTTTATTGCCATCAGGGTCGCGTAAATAGGCAAGGTACAAATTCATCGCAGGGTTTGAACGTACTCCAGGCGGTTCTTCACAAGGTGTGCCGCCATGAGCGGCGCCGACTTCATGCCATTTATCGCCCTGAGCAGCATCTTTAACACTAAAACCGATAGTGGTGCCGTTGCCGTGGGTTGCAGGTTCGCCATCGATGGGTTTAGTGATGGCAAAAATACCGCTTTCAGTGAAGTAAAAACAACGACCTTTATCATCGATGACCCCAGGTTCGTAACCTAAAACGGCGAAGGTGGCATCGTAAAATGCTTTTGATTTTTGTATATCGTTACTGCCGATCATGATGTGGCTGAACATGTCACTCTCCTTGTTGAATTATAAGGCGTTTATAAATTTTTTAATAAACGTCACTTTCTTATATGGGACTGTTTTATTATTAAACAAGCCTTTTGGCAATAAACGTCAGCGTTAAGTGCGAATGCTAGATGTTGTTTTGATGGCTTAAAAACAGCTGCCTGACATCAATTTTTGCTTTTATGCGAGAGGCAAGTAAGTAGATACCGGCTAACTTGCGATGGATAAAAATCGCATCGGTTGGCGGTGTGTGCCATTCATCTTGTTTGGTGCTCATGGCCTTGGCTGAGTCGGTAATGCGTTTAGCGAGATTACTATTGGCAAAATCATATTCCCCTTCACATCGTAATGGCTCACAGGCTTGATGGAAAATATCGACAATGACTTGTTGCTGCTCTGGGGTAATGTGTTTTTGAAAAAAACCAATTTGCGCTGCAGCCTGGGTCATGAGTGCGCTATCACTGGTCATAGCGCCTTGCATTAACATGTTATAGCCGCTGGATAAATCATCAGAAATGCTGCGGGTAGCACCAAAATCTAACAGCACAATTTTGTCAGGATCTGCTTGGTACATAAAGTTGGCAAAGTTGGGATCTGTTTGTACCAACTTAAAGGTAAACAGCTCATCTAAAAAAAGACTGAGTAACCGGGTGGCGACCTTATCGCGAATGCTTTGCGCCATATTGAGCACAGATTCTATTGGCACGCCTTCGATAAACTGCATCACTAAAATACTGTCGGTGCTAAGCTGCGAATAAACTCTTGGTACCACAAAGTGTGGCGTATCAGCGACCCAAGTGTAGTATTGCTGCAGTAAATTAGCTTCGTAGTGATAATCAGCTTCGTGGTGTAATTGTGCTTTAGCTTCAGTGAGTAACTTATCAAATTGCACATGGTCGGGCACTAACTGCGCCATTTTTAGCAGGCTCGCGACATTATCAATATCGCTGTCGATACTGTCTTTAATACCGGGATATTGAATTTTAACTGCTAGTTTTTCACCACTGTCTAGATAGGCTAAATGTACCTGACCAATAGAGGCGGCTGCAAAAGGGCGTAATTCAAATTGGGCAAAAGGAGCTAACCAATCTTGTCCCCATTGTTGTTTGAGGATCGCAACCAGTTGTTTATGGGGCATGGCTTTAGCATCATCGCGGAGTTTCGCTAAGATGTCACTGATTTCTGGAGGCAGTAAATCACCACTATCCATAGAGATCATCTGACCCACTTTCATGGCCGCGCCACGAAGTTGAGCGAGCTTTTCAGCCACTTGAGTCATATTCTTGGGAGTAAGTACCAACTGTTGCAACTGAGGTGATTGACCTTTACTGAGCTGTTTGGCGCCTTCAAACAGTACGTTGCCAGCAACCCTTGATGCTAATGAGCCCATTTTACCTAAACGAGATAAACGACTACTGGGGATCTTGGCTACACTGCTCGCGCTATTTCTGTCAGTAACATCTCTATTCATGGGCAACTCCGGTACTTGCTCGCGTTATACTGAGTTAGATAATACGTTGGAAATTTATATTCAGATCAGAAGTTTAAAGCATAAAAAAAGGGTAATGTTATTACCCTTTAATATTGCGCTATTTAGTGTCTTTGGTGTCACTAAAACTCAAAGGTGTCTTGCCAACCGAGTAACACACTTTGTAGGCCATGTTTTTGCTCGTAACGCTCAAGCTTTTCAGGACTGGCATCACCAAGGGCAAGTTCTCGGTATTTCTTGGCAAACTTAAGCGTTCGCAATAACTCTTGGTAAAAATGTTTACCTAAGTCTTGGCGAATGGCCTCTGCTAATGAATCTGGTAACAGTTTCAACGCGCGGTCGGTATGAATTTGAATCACTTCAACACTAAACCACTTATCGTCTAACGCAATTTTACGCAGGCGCTTTTTCATGTCTTCACGTACACGAGCATCATCAAACATCATGCGATAAAGCACGGCTTCAGCCAGCACGCTTTCAAGCCCAAGACTAAATAATGGATCGAGTTCAGTTTTAGCGTAAAAGGTTTCAAGCAATACTTTCGTGGCTTCTTGACTTCTGTGGTCAGTAAGCGCTTTTTGATAATCTTGCCAACCTAGCCACTCATCTGTATCTGGCGGGGTCGAGATTTTTTCCATGAGTATTGGATTGATATCACCATAGAGTGATTTTTCACTGCCATGCATATGCTTACTCACAGTGGTCAACATGCTCCAGCCTTTTTGAAAGCATTTCATTATGCCATCAGGGGTTTTCAGCAAGTTGATTGAGCCAACGGGTTCGTGACCGGTTAGTGCAATAAGCCCTAGGCTAACCACGCCAATGACATCATGGGCTGCTTGCTCCAGCAAATGCATTTTGTGCTTGTTATAAAACTTATCAGCAAGTTTAAGACTCATTAAAATCGCTTTCGATTTTATTTGGGTGACATGCTCATCGGTTAATAGTGCTTCACGGCGGCCATACTCAAGTACCCGACTAAAGTATGGGCTTTGATTGTTATCACGTAATGCTAACTGCATTAACTGGTTTCCTTAATCAAGAAAAGTAAACATATCATCGACTTCAGCGTACTCATCAGCCACTTGGTTTTTATCTTTTGCTTGTAACACCAGCTCATTAACGAATTTACCGATGATTTGTTCCCAACCAGAACTTTCATTACGCAGCAGATTTTTAATCGACTTGGCCACTTCAGGCGCAATTTGTTGAATTAATGCCAATAGGCTGCGGGGATCATCCATCGCTAGGCTATGGGCTTCTTCATCTGCTTGCCAGTTGCTATAACCCACTGTTTCACCATCATCTTCGTCATCATATGAGTCAAAAATAGTGTTGTGGTCTTGCTCGGCTGATGGCGCCAAAATCAACTCAATAAACGGAATTGATAAATAAAACAGCCCAGCAGGATCTTCTGCAATACACTCTAAAATGGCGGCTTGTTTTTCTTCAGTGCCCTGAATACGAATAAGGTAGGTTAAAAACTCAAAGGTATGATGCATTAATTCATCAACATTGGTTTTAATTTGCTCTTCCCAATACAAAGGTTGCTGACACACTATGTCGCGGATTTGCTCTGGGGTCATCAGCTCAGACATGATCGACGGACAAGAAATATCATGATGACTGTTGATTTGAGTTAAGGTAACGATATCCATATGCTCAATGACATCAACAAGCTGCTCATCATTCATTGTGTTAGCAATGATTTCGAAGCGCTTACTGGCTTGTTGTGGCTCAACATCAGCGAGATCTTTAATCTCAGCAGCAGTGATTTCAATAAGATTGTTCATTAACGCTCCTCTTCATCATATTGGTCGTAATAGCCTTCTTCATCTTCGCTTTGGCTGTCGTCATCATTATTATATGGGTCATAACCATCGTCGCTATTGCCACCTTCAGATGAAGCAAAAGACTTACTTGGTGCAACCACGTTATCTTGAGTATTAAGCAGATAAACCACGGCGCAGCTTTCAATTAACAGTTCTTCAGAATATTTACGTACTGCAAGGACTAATGGCACATCGGCATTGTTGAACTGCACCGTGACTTTAAACTCGTCCCATGTTGGCAATACCGCATTATCAATCCAGCCTGCCCATTTCATTTTGGCTTCGTCAGAAAAACGAATGCGATTAAATAAGGCAACCGGTAAATACTCGGGTACCGCAGCTAGCATCGACGGATCGGCTAATAAAATCTCTTTCATTGAGTTGGTGAATTTTGCTAATGCATCAGGGGTATCGGGGTCGTTGTACGATTCGATATTGTCATAGGCATTATTTTTTAACTCATTGATGCGTGAGATATTAAGTGTTTGGCTCATGGGTTTCTCAAGAATAAAATTGGTCCCACAGCTCGGTCATTGCCGCTGTAGGATTGGTCACGATGACATTATTAAAATCTTTAATAAATGCAGTTCTTAATTTTTTATCAGATAAAACATCATAGGCATTTTTAACCCTTTGTAGCTGCTCTGCAGCTTGATGCTTTTCTTCTTCAGATGCGTTAAGCAGTTTATCGGGGTGCAGCTTATTTGATAAACGTTTATAGGCTTTTTTTATTTCGTCTTCTTTGGCACTGGCTTTAACACCGAGGACGGTGAAGTGGTTAATCATATTTTTACCTGTGGCGAATGAACTTGGATAGCGAGTGCTAATCCATTAAATTATGATTATTTGGTTGCAAATAATAACAGAAATACTGTGTTTCCCATAAAACTATCAGTAAGTTTAGCTTAATACAAAATACACAGGTTAGATTTACAGCAATTTATTGACAATCTTGGGAGGATAAATCGAGAAACTAAGTTTGCATGCAGCAGTGTTTAGCGCAAGAAATGCGATTATTTAAGCCCAAATCATGCCCAATGATAAAGGTTACATGGGATTAAATATGACATCTAAAAAGCCATTTGCTTGGTATCAAAGCGCTAACAATCATCCATAAGGCTTTAATTTAGAATTGCTATTTGATCAACTTAAGTAATGATTTAAAGCGCTCGCCTGTCGCTTGATGTTGCAATTCAAATAAACAAGATTCAGTGTTAGTGAGTTTAGCGCCTAGGGCTTGCATCATTTCAATGCCTAAGGCTCTATTGGCCTCAATGCGCGATGACATCGCATCGGCAACTAAATGCACATGGTAACGATTAGCCAACAAATCCTGACAGGTTTGATAAACACATACATGGGTTTCAATGCCCGAGAGAATAATCTGATTGCGATTTAAGCGCGTTAACTGCTGCTGAAACTCCTGGCACTGCCATGCGCTAAAGTGAGATTTAGCAATCACTTGGGTAGTTTTAGATAAATGCTCGCTCAATTGCGCTGAGGTCGGACCTAATTTATCGGGCAGTTGTTCTAGCCATAAAATTGGAATATCAAATAATTGCGCCCCTTGGATCAAGATAGCGAGCTGATGATGCAGCGCCGAAGATTGCTGCATTACCTGTGCAAGTTTACCTTGCACATCCACAATCACCAGTACAGATTGATCCGCAGTTAACATAAAAACTCCTTTGTTTATGGCTCAATAACTGAGTTAGAGTAAACCCTGTTAGGGCGGGCTGACTATAGTCTAAAGGTCGAAGCTTTATCTGCTAGCAAGGATTGATACTATTTTATTACTTAGCACTTATTGCTGTAATTCAAGGAAGATATAATGAAAAAACGTATTGTTATTTGTGCCGATGGCACCTGGAACCGCCCAGAGAAAGACCTTAAAAAAGACTTTCCCACCAATGTGCTACGTATTGCCAGAGGCATTAAGCCCATTGCCGATGATGGAGTGGCGCAACAGGTGTTTTACGATTGGGGCGTCGGCTCATATTATGACTCAGTATCTGGCGGCATAACGGGCAGTGGTGTTCAAAAGAACATTATGGATTGTTATCGCTATATCGTACAAAACTACCACGAAGGCGATGAAATATATCTGTTTGGTTTTAGCCGCGGCGCTTATACCGTGCGCAGTTTATGCGGCTTAATTAATAACTGCGGCATTCTAAAGCGCCCCGATGCCAATCAAATTCAAGCGGCGTTTGAGCACTATAAATCCAAATCAAAACCCTATAAGCCTGATGGCGCAAAATCCATCGCTTTTCGTGAGCAATACAGTTACCCATCAAGGCAGGTCAAATTTGTTGGGGTGTGGGATACCGTCGGCGCCATGGGAATTCCATTCTCATTTTTAGGCTTATTTGAAGATAAAGATGAGTTTTACGACACTAAGCTTGGGCGTAATGTTAGCGTAGCGCGCCATGCTTTGGCCATTGATGAAGTGCGTGACGACTTTAGACCCACCATTTGGCAGCCTCGCAGCAACATGAATATTCAACAAGTGTGGTTTGCAGGGGTGCACAGTAATATAGGCGGCAGTTATAAGCCTGATGATGATCAGAGCTGTTTATCGGATATCGCGCTTAAATGGATGATGCAACAAGCCAGTGAATTTGACTTAGCATTTGAGACCCATTTGCATGACAGTTTGCGCCCTAATCCTATGGCGACCAAGCATAAGTCTAAAAAGCATGTGTATCGTATTCGTGGTGAATATCATCGCCCGCTAACTGACTGCGAGAAACCTATTTGGATACATCAATCAGTGAAACAAAGATGGGATGCTGACATGAAATATAGACCTAAAAACTTACAAGCTTACATCGATACTCACGGTTGGCCTGATACACTCATTGAGTAGCTCATTGACTGAGTTGTTTGAAGTAATAGTCGGTTGCAGATAGAGTCTGGGATAGCATTGACCCAATAACCCCAGTGTAATTTTTCAAAGGAAAAGCATGTTGTCACGAATTTCCATCAGTATCTTTTTTATCATCACCACTGTGGTAAGTCCTTTTTTAGACGCTAAGACAAAAGAAGCCGAACCCGCTAAACGTATCATAGCGCTTTCGCCCCACGCGGTTGAAATGCTCTATGCCATCGGTGCTGGCGAGTCTATTGTTGCCACTACTGATCATACTGATTTTCCAGAGGCAGCAAAGTCTATTCCCAGTATCGGTGGTTACTACGGTATTCAAATTGAGCGAGTGTTAGAGCTAAACCCTGACTTAATCGTGGTGTGGAATAGCGGCAATAAAATGGACGATATCACCCAGCTAACTCAGCTAGGCTTTAAGGTGTTTAATAGCGATCCTAAAAGCCTTGATGATGTAGCCAATGAATTAGAACAATTGGGTGAGCTTACGGGTAATCAAGATAAAGCGGCTAAAGTCGCAGCAAACTATCGTCAGCAGCTAACGGATATCCGCGCTGAAAATCAATTAAAGTCGCCAGTAAAAGTGTTTTACCAGTTGTGGTCAACGCCGTTAATGACAGTATCTAAAGGCAGTTGGATAGAGCATATTATCGAAGCTTGTCATGGTGAAAATGTTTTTATCGATGCAGCCAGTGAATACCCGCAAGTAAGCGTTGAGAATGTATTGCTCACCATGGCAGAAGTGATTTTACAAAGCCAAGATGAGGGCAACGTTATTGGTGTTGATTGGTCACAGTGGCCAGAATTACCCGCAGTTAAAAATCAGCATATCTATCAACTCAATGCAGATGTACTGCATCGCGCCTCCCCACGGGCTATTTTAGGTGTTGAAGCCTTGTGTAGTGCATTGGATAAGGTGCGTCAGCCCTAAAGCGGCTTGAATTAAGCAGTTCAATATAGATTGCCCAAAAGTGTCCGCGCGGACACTTTTTTTGTTTTCGGACACTTCTCATTTTAATGCGGACACTTTACAGGGTGTCCGCGGACACTTTCGATTGTTGGTCGTATAATTAAAATATCTTAAGTATCTAATTAATATCATTATTTAATTTATGGCACAGCCTGTGCTATACCCAATGCAATATGATTGATAAATGCAGCAGCATTGAGCGCATTCTAGGATTAATGATGATTAAAGATACCAGCGGACAAGATAAGGTTATTCAGCCAAAGCTAACCAATAAGCTAAAAATGCCATTAGTGATTGGTACCCTTGGCTTGTTGATGAGTGCGTTGGTGTGGGTAAGCTTAGGACATGACAATAATATTCGCTCAATTGATTCAACGGATTTAAGGCTAGCGACACTGACTCGCGGCACTTTGGTTCGTGATATTGCCACCACCGGTAAAATCGTTGCTGCTAATGCACCTGTTTTATATAGCACTGAACAAGGTGTGGTGACTATGCTGAGCCAACCTGGCGATATCGTTGAACTTGGTCAAGTGGTTGCTCAAATAGAAAGCCCTAAGTTACAAAATTCTTATGAGCAGCAGCAATCATTGTATGGGGCAATGGAAAGTAATTTAGAACGGGCCAAGTTAGATGCTCGCCGAGAACAACTCAGAGTTAGCCAAGTGTTAGACATGGCCAAAGTGGACTTAGAGGCGGCAGATCGTGAAAGTCGCCGCGGCGATCAACTGATTGAAAGCCGTTTGATAAGTCGAATCGATTTTGAAAAGGGTAAGGATGATCTGCACAAAGCAAAATTGCTGCATCAACATGCCATTGCCGAAGTTGACTTAATGGGCGATACCTTAGCATTTGAGCTTAAAAATCGTGCCGAAGAAGTGTCTAGACAAGCGTTAGTGGTCAAGGAGTTAGCCCGTCAACTTGGTGCGCTTAACATTAAAGCCCCAGTGAAAGGCATTATTGGTAACTGGCTGGTGGAGCAAAAAGCCCGTATTGGTGCCAGCCAACCTATTTTAACCGTGGTGGATTTAAGTGCCTTTGAAGCAGAGCTCGCCGTACCTGAATCTTATGCTGATGACTTAGGTATCGGCATGGATGTAGAGCTGAGCTTTGGCAATATCAATGTCATGGGGCAATTGTCCTCAATCTCACCAGAAGTGCGTAACCGTGAAGTCACTGCCAGAGTTCGCTTTGATGCTGATGAGCAATTGTCATTACGTCAAAATCAGCGCTTATCGGCTCGAGTATTACTGGAAAACCGCCCCAATGTATTAATGGTTAAGCGCGGCGACTTTTTAAATCGCGGTGGCTCAACAGCTTATTTATTGACTGATGATATAGCCCAAAAGACGGCCGTGACTTTAGGTGTGAGAAGTATGAGTCAGGTGGAAGTGATTGAAGGCGGTAAAGAAGGTGATGTGTGGGTTATTTCAGGCACCGAAGCTTTTAGTAACGATGACACTATTCAGCTTAGATAAGCTCAAATTAGATAATCAGAATTTATAAAAACTTAAATTTTATCCAACAAATTTAATCCAAGCTCGGTAAGGATACGACCATGAAAAAATTACAAACTAGACCCTTTATTAGCGTGATGGCTTTGATGCTTTTAAGTTTAGCGGTGAGTTATCGTATAGATGCCAGCCTAGACTGGTTGTCATTCACTTTTCAGCTCATTGATTTAACCGCTCAAGTGTCAGATAGCGCGACTGAAGCGGTTCAGAATGACTTAGTTAACGCCTTCATCAAGCTCGACATCTCCTCAGTATTACAGATAGTGGTGATTTTTTAACGCCTATTCAATCATGCCATATCGATCATATATGGAAGGTTAAACAAATTAATTGAACTTGAAGTGGTATGAAATACCGCCGAGTTAAACAAGGAAATACAACAATGTTATCAATGAAAAATATTAGCAAAGTATTTAAAACGGACTTAGTCGAAACCCATGCATTACGGGAGTTTAACCTTGAAGTGGCAGAAGGGGAGTTTGTTGCTGTAACAGGGCCATCAGGTTCAGGTAAAACCACCTTTTTGAATATTGCCGGTTTGCTTGAAGGTTTTACTGACGGCGAATATCACCTTGATGGCGTCAATGTATCAAACCTTAATGACAATAAAAGTGCCCAAGTTCGCAATGAAAAAATTGGTTTCATTTTCCAAGGTTTTAACCTTATTCCAGATTTGAATTTAGCTGAAAATGTTGAAGTGCCACTGCGCTATCGTGGCTTTAATAAGGCTGAGCGCAAGCGCCGTGTGGAATCAGCATTAGAACAAGTCGGTCTTGCTGCCAGAATGAAGCATTTACCGACGCAACTATCCGGCGGGCAACAGCAACGAGTTGCTATTGCTCGAGCGCTGGCTGGTGAACCTCGTTTTTTACTTGCCGATGAGCCAACGGGTAATTTAGACAGCTTAATGGCGCGCCAAGTGATGGAATTATTAGAAAATATTAATCAGTCAGGGACCACCATTATTATGGTAACCCATGATGCCGAACTTGCTCGCCGCGCTCAGCGCAATATCCAAATTGTCGATGGTCAGGTTTGTGATTTTTCGATGTATCAACAAGCTGACCACAGTGTGGTAGCCGACTTACAAAAAGTCGCTAACGGCGCTTAATGACCGAGTAGGAGAGTCACTATGTTTTTATACTATTGCGATCTTGCTTGGCGCAGCATCAAGAAAACACCCATGTTGTCATTGCTAATGATATTAGCAATATCCATAGGTATTGGCATTACTATCACCACCTTAAATGTTTATAAAACCATGTCTTATAACCCGGCGGGTGATCGTAGTGATCAAATCAATTCGGTGCAGTTGTGGAGCCAAGGATTAGATTCATGGGATGAGTTCATGTCAAACATCACCTACACGGATGTAATTAACCTTAGAAATCATAATGATCTAAAGCTTAAAGCCGCTTCTTATCGAACGGGACTGGCCATGCAGTCTGATGATCCTAAAAAAGAGCCGACTTTAGAAAGTGTTCGAGTGATTGATGGCGATTTTTTTACCATTTTTGAAGTGCCATTCCTATACGGTGAGCGATGGGATAAAAGTGTTGATTCTCTGCCAGCGTATCAAGTGGTGATTAGTGAAAAACTTAATACTACTTTTTTTGATGGTGAGAATAGTATTGGTAAAACAATTTATTTAAACCGTAAACCATATCAAATTGTTGGGGTGATAAAGGATTGGAATCCACAACCTAAATACTATGATCCTACCAATGGTGGTTTTAATGATGCAGAGAATATATTTATTCCCTTCTCATTAACCGAACAAGAAGAATTTGATGTTTGGGGTAATACCCAAGGATGGCAGTTTGAACCGATGTTGACCCACCAAGATAGATTGAATTCTGAGAAAGTTTGGATTCAATTCTGGACACTATTAGATACAGAAGCTGATAAGCAACAGTTACAAACGTGGTTAACGCAATATGTTGAACAGCAACGCAGCTTTGGCCGCTTTACTGATACGGCTAAAACAGCCAAAGAAGCTGTACAGATAAGTCATGTGGAGAAGTGGCTTGAGGACAATAATGTCGTACCGAGGGATAACAAAATCTTAGTGGGATTGAGTGTATTGTTTCTGACGGTGTGCTTAGTCAATATTCTTGGATTATTGCTGACAAAGTTTTTAAAGCGTGCGCCAGAAGTCGGTGTTCGCCGTGCTATTGGTGCTAGCCGTGGGCAAATATTCAGTCAATATATGGTTGAAGTTGGCATTATCGGTTTTATTGGTGGCGTGGTCGGGTTGTTATGGGCTTGGGGGGCACTAATCCTGCTTGAATCACAATTTAATGTCGATGCCAGCGTGGCAGGGCTTGATAGCAGTATGTGGATTATTACCCCATTAATTGCCATTTCAACCGCTGTGTTAGCGGGTGTTTATCCTGCTTGGGTGGTGTGCCGCACTAAACCAAGTGTGTATTTGAAAGCACAATAGCTAACCAGAAAAAGGAATTCGACATGTTACATATCAAACCGATTATTTCGAGTTTATTGCGCAGTAAGAGCGCGCCAGTTCTGTTGTTACTGCAAATCATGCTTTCAGTAGCGATTGTGGCTAATGCCAGTTTTATTATTCATGAACGCTTAACCATGATGCAGCGCGACTCAGGTTACGCTGAAGAGCAAATCTTTAGCTTTAATGTTTATAACTTTGACCCCGCAATTAATAATATTGAGCAGAACAAAATTGACCAGCAAATATTGCGCAGTTTGCCTAATGTGATTGATGCGTCATCAACGAATATGATGCCGTTAAGTGATAGTGGTTGGATGGACATATATAACGATGGACCAGATAGTGATACTGCTAAAACAACGCCTGGTTTTGCCTTTTATTTAGGTAGCGATCATCTGTTAAACACCATGGGAGCTAAACTCATAGAAGGGCGTAATTTTAGGCCTGAAGAAATGAATACCAGCTTAGATGACAGCGGTATGTTAGCCATGGTGTCTCAGCCTTTAGCTAAAGAGTTTTGGGGCGATGAATCACCCGTGGGTAAAGTCATGTATCAAGGTGAGACGCCCATTGAAATAATCGGGGTGATTGAAAAGCTGCAAGGGGCTTGGGTAGATAACCCAAATTTTGAATACAGTGTGATGCAAAATATTGATTTTGGTGGTCAGAGTACTAATAAGACCTATATGGTAAGAGCACTACCTGAGCACATAGCTGATTTGGAAGCGATCATTAAAAAGGCGTTCCATGCAGAAAACCCTAATCGGGTTATTGATAACTTTTCATCGCTGTCAGACCTTAAAAAACAGACCTATAGTAATCACCGTTTAATGGCGACAGTGCTGAGTATGATGGTGGTGCTATTGCTATTGATTACTGCATTAGGCTTGACGGGAATGGTGATGTTTAACATTCAGCGCCGCACTAAACAGATTGGTACTCGCCGTGCATTAGGGGCTAAAAAGCGCGATATAGTCAGTTATTTTATGGTTGAAAATTATTTAATTTGTATTGCTGGCGGCATTATCGGGGGCTTACTGGCGATGCAGTTAGGCCAACAATTAATGACGCTATATAGCCTGCCTATGCTGCCCAGTGTTTATCCAATTTCTGCAGCCTTGGGTTTATTGGTGGTGACGACTCTCGCGGTTATTATTCCTGCCGTTCGCGCCTCAAGTATTTCACCTGCAATGGCCACCCGCAGCGTGTAGAGCAAATGTACCGTAAGATACCCTCGTAAACGAGGCTATTTTACGGTAGTTTGAACCCCATAAGGGTATCCCTAAAAAAGAGAACAATGAACACACATGGATAGTATTTTAGTCGTTGATGATAATCATGCCATTTGTAGCGCTCTGACATTAATGTTGGATATTCATGGCTATAAATCATTAAGCTGCGAAACCCCAGAGCAAGCTTTACAGATTGTGGCAGAGCAAGATATCAGCCTGGTTATTCAGGATATGAACTTCACCCAGGACACCACCTCTGGTGAAGAAGGCCGCCAGCTGTTCTATACCTTACGTGAACAACAACCCAATTTACCTATCATCTTAATGACCGCCTGGACTCAGCTAGAAACCGCGGTTGAGCTGGTTAAAGCTGGGGCTGCCGATTACATGGGTAAACCTTGGGATGATGCCAAGCTGCTAAATAGCATCAGTAATTTGTTATCGATATATCACTTATCTAAGCAAAATAACCAATTGTCACGGCTGGATTCAGAACGCATGAGCGCCATTAAAGACGCTAATTTATGCGGTATGGTATTTGGCAGCGGCGCCATGCAGCGTTGCATTGACTTAGCACTGCAAGTGGCGCGCTCTGATGTGTCGGTGATGATCACTGGCCCCAATGGCGCAGGTAAAGATAAAATTGCTGATATCGTCCAAGCAAATTCATTGTTAAAAAGTAAACCGTTTATAAAAGTGAACATTGGCGCACTGCCAATGGACTTGTTGGAGGCTGAGCTGTTTGGCGCTGAAGCGGGGGCTTTTACTGGCGCAAATAAAGCACGTATTGGCCGTTTTGAGGCCGCTGATGGTGGTACCTTATTTTTAGATGAAATTGGTAACTTGCCTTTATCAGGGCAAGTCAAATTATTGCGGGTATTACAAACCGGTGAGTTTGAGCGTTTAGGTAGCCATCAAACTCGAAAAGTGAATGTCCGTGTCATCAGCGCCACCAATGCTGA
Organism: Shewanella sp. 3_MG-2023; assembly: GCF_030548765.1. Classification (NCBI taxonomy): domain Bacteria; kingdom Pseudomonadati; phylum Pseudomonadota; class Gammaproteobacteria; order Alteromonadales; family Shewanellaceae; genus Shewanella; species Shewanella sp. 3_MG-2023. The sequence goes on from NZ_JAUOSH010000036.1 coordinate 40,389, forward strand.
TTTAGCCGAAGACATTGCCAATGGGCAATTCAGAGAAGATTTATTTTATCGCTTAAATGTTATTGAACTAGCGTTAGCGCCGCTTAATCAGCGCATTGATGACATATTGCCATTAGCCAGTTTCTTTGTCGGGGAGACATTTAGTTTTGATAAACAGGCGCAGCAAGCGCTGTTAAATCATCCTTGGTCGGGCAATGTACGTGAGCTTGAAAATGTCTGTAAAAGGGCAGTATTACTGGCTAAGACATCACAATTAAGCAGTGCTGATTTAGGGTTGTCAATGTTGCAAACGCTGACAGAGCAGAATGCACTAACAAAGACTTCATCGCACAACGTACCTCTTACTAAAGAGTTTCCTACTCAAGACCACACAGTTACGTCGACAAACACCACTGTAGAGCCTGATAAGCAACAAATTGAACAAGCGTTAGTGGCGCACAGTGGGGTTATTTCCAGAGTCGCTAAAGCACTGGGGTTAAGCCGCCAAGCACTGTATCGGCGGATGGAAAAGTATGGCTTGTCAGTGAATAAGTAATTTTGCTCAGCAACGTGGTTATGGAAAACCAGTATGAAAATCAACTTAGAGAACAAACCTTAAATGAGCCTACGGAACAAACTGGTACTGTCAAATTTAGTCTGCACCCTAGTGTCGTTGTTGCTGGCTTACGGTCTGTGGCAATGGCTTGGGGATGAGTCAGTATGGGCCGCGGTGGTTGTGAGCTTGGGCCCGTGTTTTCTCATCAGTATGTACCTGACTCGTCAACTGGGCGAAAGCTTACAAGCATTAGAAGTAGGCTTACTGAACTTTAAAGACAATGAATTTAGTGTGTCATTACCTGAATATAATGAGCCGCAACTTAATGAACTGGCCGATTTATACAATCAAGCCTCGGCCAAGCTGCGAAAAGAGCGGCAGTTTATTTATCAGCGTGAATTAATGCTCGATAAAGTGATACAAAACTCGCCTAACATCATGTTGCTGGTGGATGATAATCAACGCATTATTTATGCAAATGATGCCGCCAGGCACTTATTTAATCAGGGGATTAGAATTGAAGGCATGCTGCTTTTAGATTTGATTGCAGTGTTACCAAGCGCGTTAAAGCAGGCATTAGAGAGTGAGCATGAAGGCTTGTTTTCCATTGATGCCAATGGCGAAGGGTTAAGCGATGATAGCGCGGGTGAAATCGAAACATGGCATATCTCCCGTGGGCAATTTAATCAAAATAATCAACGTCACCATTTAATTTTACTTAAACAATTAACCAAAGAGCTTAATCGCCAAGAAGTAGCGGTGTGGAAAAAAGTCATCCGCATTATCAGTCATGAGTTGAATAACTCTGTGGCGCCTATTGCTTCAATGGTCAATTCTGGCAGAGTACTCACTAAAGATTTTGATAATGAAAGATTAGCGCTGATATTCGATACCATTGAAAATCGCACCGCCCATTTAAGCCAATTTATTTCCCATTATGCCCAATTCGCTAAGCTGCCTTTACCTAAAAGATCGCCAGTTAATTGGGACAATTTAATCGAGCAGTTAGCCCAGCAGTATCGGTTCAGTTTAACCTCAGCATTGCCGCAACAAGCCATTGCCTTAGACTGTGTGCAATTAGAGCAAGTGTTAATCAATCTGCTTAAAAATGCCCATGAATCTGGGACTGATAAAGACGGAGTCACTATGGCGTTTCTAGAGGTCAGTCATCCGCTTACTGGGGTGATGATCACCATTGAAGATAACGGTTTAGGCATGTCTAGCGAGGTGTTATCTCAAGCCTTATTACCGTTTTATTCAACTAAACAATCGGGCACTGGCATTGGCTTACCCTTATGCCGCGAAATAGTTGAAGCTCATGGTGGCCATATCACCATGCAAAATCGTAAAGAGAAAGGCTTAAGCGTTAAATTGTGGCTGCCAAATGAGTAGTCGTACTTAGTTAATAACGGTAAGAATAAAGAAAGCCCAATAGATAGTCTCTATTGGGCTTTTTTGAAGTGTTAATCATAGTATTAATAACAATATCACTGTTTAAGCGAGTGATGATTGTTATTGATAAGTGCTACGTATAAGAGCTGTTTATAAATACTCAACTTCCAATGAAATCAACATCGCATCATCATCTTCAGAGGTGAACTCGGCTTTTAATACAAAGTCATCACTTTCGACATTAATGATCTCATACCATACACTGGCTTGATCGCTAAAGTGTGCCAACATAGCTTCACGGGTGGCTGGGATATTAATGGATTTTAAATAAGCCATAAACTGCTCATCAGACTCAATAGGGTAGTTAATACTCTCAGAGAGTTTTACTTTTTGAATGACATTATTGTAATGCTTAACCTGCACATTTTTTGACAGTAAACTCCAAACGCCGTTGTTTGAAAATTGAATAACATTAGGCACAAAACGGTTAACTAGCGCATCGAGCGTGCTGGGTTGATTGTTCTCAGTAGGTAAAAGTACTTCAGTTAACTTTTGGGTATTGAGCTCCGAAAATAATATCTCATCATTATCACGGCTGTATTTTCTTGATTTAAAGGTGAAACCTGTGAGCAGTAATTCAGGCTCATCGCTGGTGATAGAAGAAAACTCATCAAACTCTAACGTCAGTAAGTTTTTATGATTGGAGACGATATATTCTTCAGTACTGGTTTGCTTTAAATAATCAAGCTTATTGCGCACTTGCAGTACTTCATCACGGTATCCGGCTTTATCATCAATCAGCCAGTTATTATCAAACCTTTCGTTGTAGCTAATTAAATTTTTGCCATTGTAGTTAAGTAAAGAGCGATCTTTATAGGATATTTGCTGAATTTTATTGTTGTCGATAATAAACCACAGCTCGCGGCCATATAGCCATGCTTGGGATTGATCTTTTAGGGTAAATAAAGCGCTGGCAGGACCTAGTAATTCAATCAGACGTTGGGTTGAGTCATCAATGCTAACCCCGTAGGCGCTAGATAGAGTCACATTAGTTGAAGGAAAGCTTGCTTCTCTTGCAAGGCTAGATAATTCTTTTTCTGACAGTATTGTAATCGCAGGGCTAATTTGTGACTGCGCTAAAGTGACTTGTGGCGCAGTGGTCGTTTTGGGTTTAGCTGTAATGCGATTGGTCGTTGCTGCTGTTGAAACCTTAGTGGCTGGCGCCGGTTTTTTAAAGCTAATGGGTTTACGACTAAGTTGATTATAAGCAGTTTTCACCGAAGATAACCGGTCATCTTCGTCGCAAAAATCAATTAAGTCAGCAGTGATAATAATTTTATTGGCTTCAATTAAATTAGTAATAATGACGGCATCGACCCGCTTTTGTTTGGCTTTTTTCTGGATCAGGCGAAAGCTGGTTTCTATTAATTTATCATTTGAGCTATTTTTAAGGGTATTTTCCACATAGATGCCATCGATCACTGTTGGCGTGCACACAGGCAGATGATCGAGTATCGGTGGTAACGATTTAGCTGAAACTTGTAAACTGACAAAGAGTAAAATGAGAACCAGTAATCTGTTCATAATTTAGCGCTTCCTTGTGGGTGTTTTTATTATTATCCATCACGAAATAAACGTCATTACATACACGATGGTTAAAAGTAACTAATCAATTAGCCTTCTTTTTCATGAGGTTATTTTTGTCACTCCAATTCATTATCAGCTGGAGCACAAGCTCTAACTTAACAATTCATTAACAAAGGTGTCAAAAGATTTTTAGGAATAAGTAGTTAAAAAATGTGCATAAAAACAACTGTTGTTGTTTGATAATGATACAGCTAGGGTGGCGAGTATTAGAGTCATAATCTGCCAATGGTTTATCTATTTATTAGCAATGACTGACAAACCCTGAACGCGTGAAGGGTTGCGATCGTGACAGTGGCACAAATTGCAGTGAACAGAGCACTCAGCTAAAGCTTTGATCTAAAGCTTTGAGCTAAAGAATTTAGCTAAAGTATAACTTATCGATATTGTGCATAAAATGGTTAGATTTATGCTGTCAGTAGGCTGGGGTTCATTGCTGGAGGATTACCTTTAGTAACCTCAATCAGGGCGCTGTATCAGTTGCATTGGTGAAGCTGTTACTAGGCTGTTATGACTGACAGCTAATTTAACCAAGGTGTGTTTCTGATTTTAAAGGCTTAATAATGAATCACTTTGTTTAAAATAAATTCTGATGACTGTGCATAAGTTAGTAGTAACGGTTTTACAGGGTGGAATGGTCCATGGGTAATCAATTATTTATAAAACATTAGCTGAATAAAACATTGGGCTTAAAAAGTAATTAATGATTTACTAGTAATTAATGACCTTAACTTACTCGGGCAGCTTTTATGCAAACGTTACTGATTTGTCTGTTTATCACAATCTTATTACCCTATTTAGCCAAGGGGCCAGTTGCTGTGGCAATGGCAAAACTCGGCGGTTATGACAATGCACATCCGCGGGCACAGCAAGCAAAGTTAACCGGTTTTGGCGCAAGAGCACTAGCAGGGCATCAAAACGCCTTTGAATCTTTGATCGTTTTTGGTTTATGCAGTTTAACCGCGATCGCAACTGATAATGTTAATGCTACTGTTTCGACGTTAGCTATGGTGCATGTGGTTGCTAGAGTGAGCTATCACTTGCTGTACTTAAAGGGCTTATCAACTATGCGCTCACTGGCTTGGTTTGTGGCAATTTTCTGTTCATTTGGCATTTTTTGGCAAGCTTTTTAAGCTTGGAAAATTTTAAACTTCTTTAATCGATATAAACCTTTCTACAATTTACCTTTAAGGTCAAATACTGGCATTGTAAAAATTTCATCATATAATTCTTATACCTATTGCTATCAATTGGGTTTATTAGAGGCGCTGCTATGTATACCGAGCAATTAATGATGTTAATCGCCGTATTTGAACGGGCAGCCTTAATGCTGATGCTGCTGTTTTTGCTTACTCGCACCCGCAGCTTTCAAAAAATCATCACCAAACCAAATCGAAAACCGATTGAGATGGCGATGATGTCGCTGTTATTTACTTTATTTGCGGTTATGAGCACCTACACCGGCATTGAGGTCGATGGCTCCTTGGTTAATGTGCGTATTATTGCAGTGTTATCTGGCGGTATCCTTTTTGGCCCTTGGGTGGGGATCCCAGCAGGTATCATCTCAGGGCTGCATCGTTACTTAATTGATCTTGATGGCGCGACTTCAACCGCCTGTTTAATATCGAGTATTTTTGCAGGCTTTCTGGCAAGTTGGATACATGTCGGTGTCGATAAAAAACACTATACCTGGTATGGCATTTTAGCGGGGGTTATCTGCGAGGTGCTGACCATGGTGCTGATTGTGGTGCTTTCAGATGATTATGAGCAGGCAATGGTGATTGTGCGTCACATTGGTTTGCCGATGATATTGGGCACTGTGTCCATTGGGCTGATTATCAAGTTAGTGCAAGATATTGACGATGAAAAAGATTGGATTGCTGCGCAGCAGGCAAAATTGGCCTTAGATATTGCCAATAAAACCTTACCTTATTTTCGTCAAAATGATCGTCAGTCGTTAATTGCGGTTTGCCAGATCATCCGCCTTGATACACAAGCGGATGTGGTGGCGATAACTGATACCACCTCAGTACTGGCTTATGTGGGTATAGGTCAAGAAAACTACCTAGAGCCCCACAATAAAATTAACGAGATGACCGAGCAAGCCGTTGCCACAGGCAAACAAATTATTAGCAATAACCTTGATGCCCATGACTTTCATTCATTGTTAATCATTCCATTAATGGAGAACAATGTCGTTACTGGTACCTTAAAAATATTTTACCGTGAGCCTTATCAAATTAAGTCTTCACTGCGGGAAATGGCGGTGGGATTATCGCAGCTGATTTCTACCCAAATGGAAGTGTCGCGCATCGAACAGTTAAAAACCATGGCCTCAAAAGCAGAGTTTTCGGCGCTGCAAAGTAAAATTAATCCGCATTTTTTATTTAACGCCCTCAATGCTATCTCTACGTTAATACGTATTCGGCCTCAGCAAGCTCGAGAATTGATCGCCAAACTAGCGGATTTTTTACGCTTTAATTTAGATCACACTGATGAGCTGATAGATATCCAAGAAGAGCTGCAACAGGTGCGGGATTATGCCGCGATTGAGCAGGCGAGATTTGGGCCTAAATTAACCGTCAGCTTTGATATTGATGATGTACACACTTGTGTGCCAAGCTTACTGATACAGCCGCTGGTGGAAAATGCCATTTTACATGGCATTCAGCCTGCGTCTTATCCTGGTGAGGTGCTGATTACGGTTAAAAAGCAGCAAGATGATCGGGTGAAAATTACCATTCGTGATACTGGGGTTGGCATCGATCCGGCTTTGATTGATAAGTTGCACCAAGGAACCATAGACAGCACGAGCATCGGCTTGATGAATGTACACCAAAGGTTAAAGCTACTCTATGGTGCTGGCTTAGAGATTACTGCATTGACAAAAGGCACTGAGATGTCTTTTTTCATTCATTAGAAGACTATAGGGGGAGCTATGTTAAAAGCCTTGATTGTAGAAGATGAATACCTAGCACGAGAAGAGCTGATTTATTTGATCGCAACCCATAGTCAGATTGAAGTGGTAGCGACCTTCGATGATGGTCTTGAAGCTTTTAAATACCTGCAAAGCAATAAAGTGGATGTGATATTTCTTGATATTAATATTCCATCCATTGACGGTATGTTATTGGCGAGAAACATTCATCAATTTTCTGAAAAGCCGCATATCGTGTTTGTGACTGCCTATAAAGAGCACGCCGCAGATGCCTTTGAGTTAGAAGCATTTGATTATTTGCTCAAGCCTTTTAATGAGCAGCGGGCTATTGGGGTGTTGCAAAAACTTGAGCAAGCTCAAAAACACCTATCAGCGGCAGATATCAATGTCGAGTCTTTGCCAGTGAATACCGACAAGCCCAAGCCTAAGGCCAGCAGCCTTAATCAGACCATTAATTTAACCCAAAACAACCGCATTGTGGTCAGCTATATTAGTGATATTTATTATGCGGTTGCCAACGAAAAAATCACTGAGGTATATACTCGCGAAGGGGTGTTTCATGTGCCTTATACCATTACTGATTTGATGGAACGTTTACCGAGCGAATCGTTTTTTCGCTGCCATCGATCCTATTGCATTAATATCGATAAAATTCGTGAGATCATCCCTTGGACCAATAGCACCTATCTGTTAAAACTGCGCGATATTGACGGTGAAGTGCTGGTGAGTCGCAGTAACATAAAAACCTTTCGAGCACTGATGAACTTATAACCGCTGCTGTCATTGGCTAGCTAACGAACTATTCAACACCGCCTACCCATAAAGACGACTCAAAAAACGATACAACCACCCTTGCTACTGCAGATAAGCTCACTCAGCATTTAACCCCCATAAATGCATTTCATGCCGATATATTGCATTTGATGCCGCTATTTTACAGCTCATGTTTTAGTTAATTCAGACTCTTGTCTTCCTCTCAAAAAGCCGTATTTTGACCACCATATTGTTAAATTAATCATTAATTATTGCTGTGGAGAGTGACACTATGTCAGCACAAATATCAAACCGAGCGCGTATTATGACGCTTATTGGTACCATTTTGGCGCAGTTCGCCTTGGGTTCGGTATACACATGGAGCTTATTCAATGCCCCGTTAGCTGAGAAACTGTCGCTTCCAGTGAGTAATGTGGCGTTTACTTTCGGTATTTTAAGTTTATCACTAGCCGTGGCTTCGTCAGTGTCAGGCAAGTTACAAGAGCGCTTTGGGGTTCGTAATGTCACCATTGGTGCTGGGCTATTAATCGGCGCGAGCTTATTTCTTACTGCGCATGCAGATAGCCTATTAATGCTATATGTATGTGGCGGCCTGTTAGTGGGTTTTGCTGATGGTACCGGTTACCTAATGAGCCTATCTAACTGCGTTAAATTATTCCCTGAACGTAAAGGTTTAGTGTCTGCTTGTGCTATTGGTGCTTATGGCCTTGGCAGTTTAGGCTTTAAATACATCAACATGTATATGCTGACCCATTCAGGTTTGGCGATGACATTTGATACATGGGCTGTGATTGCCATGGTGCTAGTGATTGCGGGTGGATTAATGATGAAAGATGCCCCCCTTCAAGAAGTCTCAACCGCAGAAAACAGCGTTGCAAACAGAGACTTTACACTGGCGCAAGCAATGAAATCATCACAGTTTTGGGTACTAGCATTAATCTTTTTAACCATCTGTATGAGTGGCTTATACGTGATTGGTGTGGCAAAAGACATTGGCGAAGGTTATGTACATTTAAGTATGGCAACAGCAGCATCTGCAGTGGCAGTGATTGCGGTGGCTAACCTTTCAGGTCGTTTAGTTCTTGGTGTGTTATCTGACAAAATGGATCGCATGAAAGTCATCAGCATTGCGCTTATTGTATGTTTAGCGGGTGTCGGTTCACTGTTATTTGTTCACTTAAATGCGTGGAGCTTTTACTTAGCCGTTGCCTGTATCGCCTTTAGTTTTGGTGGCACCATTACTGTGTTCCCATCGCTAGTGAGTGACTTCTTTGGCCTTAACAACTTAACCAAAATTTATGGCTTTATTTATCTTGGCTTTGGTATCGGCAGCATCATTGGCTCTATTGTCGCTTCGTTATTTGGTGGCTTTGTTCCGACTTTCTACTTAATGCTAGGACTTATCGTATTATCAACCGTCATCTCTTTCATGGTGAAGTTACCAGAAAACAAGCCTTCTTTAGCCATGGCTAGCTAGTTTTAATTACGCTATTGGGCCAAGAGGTCTGAATATAGCGTTAAGCTTTTTTCGTTCCAACCTCCTTTACGCCGCAGCAATGCGGCGTTTTTTTATCTGAACTTAAACAGGTCAGCTTAAGTCTTTGAAAAAGTAGTGCACTTTAACTCGCCAAGCTGCTTTCTCATGTTTAGATTGGTGTTATTGGGGTATGATTCATTATTAATCAAAGGCCCTGAATGAGTATTAACCAATCCTCCTATGAATGAAGATATCACCATTGCACTGCCTTCGCTTATTCATCGCATCGGTGGCAGCGCCGCCAAGCAGGCTAAAGATATGGCTACGCAATATGGTTGTGAGCTTAAGCGAGTGCGTCGTTCTCGCAATTGGCAACTCGTGGGAGATGCCATTAATATTCAGTCTTTTGCCGCACAGTTATCAGGGCAAACTAATAATGAGTTTGCCTACCTGATAAAAAAGCTAAACATCGCACTGCTTGAACATAGTGACAAGTTAGAACCATTAGCCGTAAAACTGGTGCGCCTGCTCACTGAACGCCCGAGTACCACCTTAGCTGAGTTGATACAAAGCACCGGCTGCACAGAGGTTGAAGCCAGAGTGGCTCGTTTTGAGGCTGACTCTTAGTGATGATGCTTTAAGGTGTTATAAGCAGGGCAATGTTGCTGTTTAGATGAAGTATTACAATTTGAATTGGCTTCCATGCCAAGCTCACGAGTTATCGGAATAAAGAGTCTCGATGACCTCAATTCAAATTGAGTCTTTTAGACTTTTAATGTTATAGATTTCTAACGTTAGCTCTTTTATTGCCACGAATGCAGTCAAATCGAAGAGATAATAACCCCTGTGTAGATGCAGCAGCGAGCTTCTGACTGCCAAGGATGGCGGGAACAGTCATTATTTGTCGGGAACAAATATGACCAAAACAGGCATTTGTTGTGGCAAAGTTTATGGGCCTTTTGACTTATATAAAGAGTGCAGCGTCTCGCAGTTGTATCTGCACATAAGGTCGCTGTTTCACATCTAACTCATAGGGATATGGGTTAGATGTCATTATGATGTAGGGAACATCATTGACTATGTGATCGCGACATTCGTATATTCTATATAGCACCTGCGGCAGGCAATAGATTAAACTGAAGTAATGGACTACTGAAAAAGAGCCAATATAAACGAAGTATAAAGTTGGTGGCTGTAACGCATTTATGCCCCAAAACGTGTTTGAAATGGATATCTCTCGAGGTTTAGTCATTTGTATTTACCCTCAATAATCTAATATCACC
>NZ_JAUOSH010000037.1:0-44000 GCF_030548765.1 Shewanella sp. 3_MG-2023
GCACATTACCTCGTTGCTACAGTTACTCAGAGTGGCTCATTTCAAAAAAGTTCATTACCGCGGTAAATTATTTTAAAGTTTTTTTGGCTAGCTGGCTTGATTGGATTTTATTACTGCAATTTAGTTTTAAATCAGCAGTTTGAATTGGTGTTTAATCTCAGGTCATATTCAAGCTGAGATAAACTTGGCGCAAAAAAAATGGCAACCCAGTGGATTGCCAGAAGTATTTCTATGCGGGTCACTGTTAACGGTGCGCTAGCGTGTTAGCAATGTCCCAATTGGGAGTGATGATGAAAAAGAGTTACCAAATTCGAGTAGCGAAATAATTGGGGAGATTAAATCTATAAAAGCTCAGTATCGAAATAACCTTGATGAGGGGTTAGCCTATTACTGACTAGCTACATTACTAAGAGAGGCTAAGCTGCAAATGGTTCAATAAAATTTATTATTTTTTAAATATTTAGAATGATCGAAAGCGATACATTTTATGTATCTGTTTTTATTGGGTTTTTGTGATAACCTTTATTGTTCTTTTATGGCGAACATCGTCAGGATTAAGGGGTGCTTTATAAACTTTGCTTTAACAAACCAGTCTCATCAAAAATTAGCTCCATAAAAAAAGGCAATCAAACGATTGCCTATTGATCCACTTTGAGATCAAAGGGACCGCGCTAGAAGTCCCAGGGAGATGATGAAAGTGAAAACACTGTCTATATACTATGAGCATCTCAAAGTGAAATAGTTCAAAAAAACATCAATTTTTTTATATTTTTTATCAATAATTTTTTTATGCAATTAAATCAGTAGATTAAAAATACATTAAGTGTCGATTTAATGCGGTAACTATTACTTTTTCAGTAGATACTCAATTTGTTCTACTAAATTTTCAGGTTTCATGGTCGGTGCATAACGCTTTAACACCTTGCCTTCTTTGTCTATTAAGAATTTAGTGAAGTTCCACTTAATTGACTCACTGCCCAGCAACCCTTTAGCTGAAGACTTAAGAAACTGATAGATAGGTGCGGCATTGGCGCCATTAACGTCCACCTTACTAAATAATGGAAAACTAACCCCGAAATTCAGTTCACAGAATTTGCTAATGGTAGCTTCGTCGCCTTTTTCTTGGGAGCCAAACTGGTTACATGGAAACCCTAATATCACTAAACCTTGCTCTTTATATAACTGATACAGGTGCTCAAGGGGTTTATATTGATGGGTGAAGCCGCATTCGCTAGCGGTGTTAACAACCAATACCACATGATCTTTAAATTGATCCATGGATACAGTGTTACCTTGAATGTCTACTGCGCTTTGCTGATAAAATGTTTGGCTCATGGTCAACTCCTAAAACGATAATAATACTTTTAAGTTTTATCATAACTGCAAATTGGATTGTGCACAATTTAAAATACGGATTTAATAAACGCATAAGCTGATCTGGGCTTGCCATCAACGAGAGTAGTTAATTTTACCGATTAAGTTATACTCAACCGCGACTTGATATATTGACTTACAGGTATTGCTAACTCTTATTTATTGTAACTTGGTTGTGGTTTAATTGTGTGTTAATCCATCTAGGCGCTCGTGTTAGGCCTTTTTATAAAGACTAATTAATTAGCTCAGTATAATCTTGGCCCATAAGCACTTAGGTTTGAGGTTATAAATGAATAAAAAAATGATGGCTGTTATTGCAGCGAGTGTGTTTTGCGTCAATGTTAATGCTACTGAGTTTTCTTTAGGGCTCAGTGAGCACGTGGTATCTGCTGACATTAAGACCAATATTAACCCTAATGTTAATCTTGAAGCCGGTTATGTGTATTCAGATAAAAAGGGTAACTTGGCGCAGTTTGCCATGCATATGACCCATCAAACAGGTCCGCATTCAATTGAAATTGGCCCTAAGTTATCCAGTGTTTGGTTTGATAATAGTCCTAATGGCAGTGTCATTGCCGTCGGTGGACACTATGGCTTTGCGCTAGGCAATAAAATATCGCTGCATGCTGATGCTTATTATGCGCCGTCAGTATTGTCTTTTTCGGATGTCGATGGTTACACCGAATTAGGTGGAAAAGTGCAGTATGACTTTAACCCTAATATGGCGGTTTTTTTCGGTTATAGAAATATGACCTTCCAGTATGATGGTCGTTCAGATCGTGCTTTTGAAGATGGTTTCTATATTGGTGGCACTTCACGCTTCTAATACTTATTAAGCGGCACCTGTGGAAACACTCTCCACCAAAAAAAGCAAGTTGCGTGGCAACTTGCTTTTTATTATTTGTAATAGCAGCGTATTTGGCAGTGAGTTCATCTCAAAGTGAGTCGTGCTGCACTAATCATTTAGCCAAGAAGCCTATTTAGGTTTCCAGTTCAAAAAAGGTTTTGATGGTATCCATTTGGTTCATAGCGTCTTTATAACCGAGATCAATTAAGGCACTGGTGTAGGATTTTTCAAATAATAAGTATGACGCGATACTTGAGTCTGATTGACGATTAATGCCAATAAATTTCAATAATATTCTGATGGCGAGAGGTAAGTCTTGAAAGTAGCGCGCGGCAATAACACTTAAATCTTCACTGGGCTTAATGACTAAGGTGTCAATTTTACGCAAATTAACCAGCTTAGCATCGGCGGGTGGAATAAGGTCTAAGGTGCTGTTTATCCGCTCTAAGCGTTCTAAATCACTGTTTAAAGTGTCTGAGAAAATGGTATCCAGTAAATGACCTGCAATGGTTGCTGTTTTTGGGTGAGCATCTATATCACTGTGCCTTTGTTTATGAGGGCTATCTAGATTGATCACCATAATTTTTCTGGCTCCTAGATGTATCGGGCTGGATAACGGCGACAATTGGTGTACTGAGCCATCACCAAAATAGGCTTGTTTTAATTTTACCGATGGAAAAACCAATGGGATAGCTGAGGTCGCCATCAAATGATCTGTGGTTAATGTGGTGCGGGTACCTTGTCTTCTTGCCCGTTGCCAGTCGTTAATATGATGGCTAGCTTGATAGAAACTGTAGGAATATGAGTCATTGTAACTTGATGCATCTAAGCTAATGGCCTTTAAAGCGCCACTACCGATGTTGCGTTCAATACGCTGAAAATCGATTAATTGATTCAGTAGTTTTCGTAATGGCTGATTATCAAGCAGGCTGCCCGCTTCGGTATTGACCTTATCACTTTGTAGCCCTTTTAAGGCCATTTTTGATAAGTGTTTTAATACATTCCAAAACGATGAACTGTAGACTTTATGGGTTTCAAAGTGCCGCCAAACCCAATCAAGTTTGCGAACCCCTAAATGGAAACAAGAGGCATGGGTAGCTAATGACGTTGCGTTAATTGCACCTGCTGAGCTACCACTTAGAATATCAAACGGGATATGATGATTACGCGGATAAAGCTGAACTAGCGCTTTTAACACGCCAATCTGATACGCAGCCCGTGCGCCACCGCCACCTAATACCAGTGCAATTGAATCTGACAACTATGCTCTCCTCTGTTTGATAAGCTGATGATATCAGTATGTATAGCAATAACTGGTTATACCAATCAAAATAACATAATCGACAGTAGTTACATGTAAAATATGAAATGAAAACCAAAAAAAACGCACCTTAAAAGGTGCGTTTTTTACGGCATAGTTTTAAAGCGAATGATTAGCCATTAATTGCTGACTTGATAAAGTCGACAATCTGATCAAACGGGATATCTTGTTTTTCACCAGTGCGGCGGTTTTTATATTCAAACACGCCAGCATCGATATTACGATCGCCAATAACAATTACATGAGGCAAGCCAATTAGCTCCATGTCATTGAACATCACGCCTGGGCGCTCTTTACGGTCATCTAATAAGATATCAATGCCTTGGGCACTTAAGTCTGCGTAAAGCTGCTCAGCCATGTCTTTTACGCGATGTGACTTATGCATATTCATCGGTAAAATCCCCACAGTGAACGGCGCCAGTGACTCAGGTAACTTCATACCGCGGTCATCATGGTTTTGCTCGATTGCAGCGGCAACGATACGGCTAACACCAGCGCCATAACAACCCATTTGCATCACTTTTGACTTACCGTTTTCATCAAGTACGGTTGCGCCCATTGCTTCTGAGTAGTTAGTACCAAGTTGGAAGATATGACCGACTTCAATACCACGTGCAAACGCATAAACACCTTTACCATCTGGGCTTGCTTCACCTTCAACCACGTTACGAATATCCATCGCTTGTGCCATTGGTAAATCGCGCTCCCAGTTGATGCCAAAGTAATGCTTACCTTCTTGGTTAGCACCAGCAGCAAAGTCGCTCATTAGCGCGACGTCACGGTCAATGATAATAGGCATTTCAAGGCCTACAGGGCCGATTGAACCTGGGCCTGCGCCTACAGCTGCAACCATTTCAGCATCAGTGGCAAACTCAAGTGGTGAGGCAACGAGCTCATGCTTCTCAGCTTTTAATTCGTTTAACTCATGATCGCCACGAATAACTAATGCTACCAATGGTGCATCTTCAGTTGCGCCCTTAACAATCAGGGTTTTAACTGTTTTAGTTATTTCAAGTTCAAACTGCTCAACTAATTCAGCAATGGTTTTGGCATTTGGCGTATCAACGACAGTCATTTCCTGTGTTGGTGCGGCTAATGTGCCAGTTGGTGCTGCAGTTTCTGCTTTTTCAATGTTTGCGGCATAATCACTTTCAGTTGAATAAGCGATCAAGTCTTCACCACTGTTAGCAAGAACATGGAACTCATGTGAGGTACTACCACCAATTGAACCCGTGTCAGCAATAACAGGACGGAAAGCAAGACCCATACGATTAAAGATGTTGCAGTATGCTTGATGCATGTCTGCATAAGTCTTATCCATGCACTCTTGGGTTAAATGGAAAGAATAGGCATCTTTCATCAAAAATTCACGTGCACGCATCACGCCAAAACGAGGACGGACTTCATCACGGAATTTTGTTTGTACTTGATATAATGTCAGTGGTAATTGCTTATAAGAGCTCACTTCTTTACGGACTAAATCAGTAATCACTTCTTCATGGGTTGGGCCTAAAACGAAGTCGCGGTTATGACGATCTTGGAAGCGGAGCAATTCAGGACCAAATTTTTCCCAACGTCCTGTTTCAACCCAAAGATCGGCCGGCTGTACTAGGGGCATCAAAATTTCAATAGAACCGACTTTGTTCATTTCTTCACGAACAATGGCTTCGACTTTACGTAATACACGTAAACCACTCGGTAACCATGAATAAAGGCCTGATGCATTACGACGGATAAAGCCGGCACGTAACATCAATTGATGGCTGATGACTTCTGCATTTGCAGGTGTTTCTTTTTGTGTTGAAAGCAGGTACTTGCTAACTCGCATTCCCAATGTCCACTTAGTAGCTATTAATGTGCGACATTTTATCACCTGTAACGATGAAGTCACCAGATAATTAAGCGATACCTGACAAAGATAGCCATAGGGCTATGGCAAAATGATATGGGCGATAAATTAAAGCAACTATTTATCGCGTCGGTCGCCAATGATTTTGGCAGGGTTACCGGCAACAATCGCAAATTCGGGAACATCTTTGGTCACAATACTACCCATGCCAACAATGGCTTGGTTGCCAATAGTAACCCCATCAACAATGCCAGCTTGGGCGCCAATCCATACATCACGGCCAATGACAATACCCTTTGATTGACTGGGTTGTTGATAGATATCTTGCTCTGCTGACATGCCATGGTTAAAAGCATAAATCGTGACGTTATTGGCGATACGGGTTTTATCACCAATGGTGATGCCGCAGCGACCGCCATCAAAAGAGCAGCCATGATTAATGGCCACTTCATTGCCTAGGGTTATCGGCCCATGTAAAAACACCTCGGCGGCAATCATGCATTGATTTCCCATAGTTATATTGCGCCCAGGCTCTGCAAACACATTGGCTTCGGGGGCGATAAAACACTGCTGACCAAACTTAATGGTTTCAAGCTGCTCAAATTGTTGCTGAACTTCATCTTGCCAGGGTTTAGCCCAGGTAAATTGTTTGTCTTTTAAGGAAAAATACAACCACGGCATCCAAGATAAACGTTTTTTATGCTGAGTTTGATAATCAGGACTTTTGTTTGTATCAAGGGTGCTGTTCAAATCAGACTTCATATTAGTTTTGACCAACGCTGGTGGGTTTAATTTCAATAACATTAATCTGCTGCTCAGTGACGGTCCAAAAAATATCAATATCATATAAGGCCACTTGATATAATTTTGGATCTGCTTTGGCTTTTTTATAAGCAGGTCGAGGGTCTTGAGCTAACACGTCAGTAATAAGTTGAATTAAATCACTGTTATTGAGCTTAGATGAGTGGGCGTCAATTTGCGCTTTTGCCAAGCTTGAAAATTGTACATCAATTAATTTTGGCGCATCTTGAGCGATGCCACCTGTCGCACTTTCTATTGAGTCAGAAAATGGAATATAAGGTTTTATATCAATAATGGGGGTACCATCTAATAAATCCATGCCGGATATTTCAAGACAAACTTTGCCATTTTTCTGAATAACCTTATGCAATTTAACCACTGACTGGCCAATACCATTAGGTCTGAATGTAGAGCGGGTGGCAAATACGCCTAACTTTTCATTGCCACCTAATCTTGGTGGTCTGACGGTATTTTTCCAACCTTGCTGTAGGTTTTCATGAAAACAAAAAAGCAGCCATAAGTGTGAATATTGTTCAATACCTCTAACCGCATCAAGGTTATTGACTTGAGGGGCTAATTCAATAACACCTTTAATATTTACCAACCCTGGTTGTCTTGGGATACCAAACTTTTGTTTGTAAGGGGTACGACAATACCCGACGGCCTCTATTTGAGAGTTAAAGTTTTGCGCGTTAGGATCTGTTTTCATGTCTAAGAAACCGTCAAGTGTTGTTACTAATAAATTAAGAGGGGGCATAATCAAGCATTGAACCTAATAAATGTTCAATGCTTTGTTAATTTAATACTAAAGAGCCATTAGCCAATGTAAGGTTTTAAGCAAAGCGGGTGTTAATGTCTTTAAAATGCTTCGGATAACAGCATAAATAAAATGACTTAGACACCTAGCCTGATGGTTTAATTTCTTTGACCATTAGCCATTAATAGTCGGTTGCTCTAATACTAAATTATTAACAAGTATCTACTGCTCAGTAGCGGTTTTAATTGCTTGGCCGACACAAATTGCTTGGCTGTAGCAGCTGTCGACCTGTTGTTCTGTTAATAGGCATTTTTTGATCATTAGCCCATTGGCACCTAGCTCGACCGCCTGTTTTCGTGCATCGGTTCTCGCATCTGCAATGCTTGCAGGAACCCCATCAGCAGTTTGTTGGCATGATTCACCTTCAACTAGGCCTAACACCTCAAATGACCCTTTAGGGCGTTGGTTCTCTTTATATAGAACCACATTTCCAGGTTTGAAATAGTCATCAATTGCCTTAGTGTCTAGGTTACTATTAAAAGTGTATTCACTAGCACAACCAGATAATAATATTGCTGAGCTTATAGCTAAAGAAAAAACAGGACGAGAAACGTTCATAGTAAAGCCTAATTCAAAAGAGGTGAATGTAGTATAGTTTACAATGCTTGCTAGCAGGTGGGAATAGAATACAGATAAGAAAAAAGCTTACCAAAGTAAGCTTTTTCTATATGAAGGATGTCAAAACAGCAAGTGTTATTCCATACCAGGAATTAAGAAGTCTTCCATTGTTTTGCCATTATCAACTTGGTTTTTGAACACAGTTGGCATACGGCCTTGACCCGTCCACTGGATTAATTCGCCATCAACTTCAATTTGGTATTTAGCAGGGCGCGGCGCACGTTTTTTTGGTGCAGGCTTAATTGATACTTCACCTAAGTCTTCAATTGATAAACCACTGTTTTCAATTTGCGCTAGAATTTCAGCAATGCGTGCATTTCTTTCTGCATTGGCTTCTTGTTCTGCTTTTTCGTCTTCTTCTCTTTCTGTAATGATTTTTTCAAGCTTTACTGAAAGCTCACGTAAATCTTCTACAGACAACTCTTTAACTGCAGCTTTAAAACGACGACCATGGGTTAGTATTTCTAAAAAGTCACTCATATCAATGTGCATCCTAATGGTTATTAAATAATAAGTTTTCAAGTAATGCTTTAGAGATTAAAGAATACCTATCAAAATCGCTACATTGCTTAATTATTTAGCATTGGAGTGTCAAATTTAATTGACCATTAAGCATGTCAATAAAGCACAATACTTAATAGTAAAAAAATAAGTTTACTTGAATAGTCATTAATAATAGAAACTAAATCTGAATGGATCAAATAAAATCATCAATAAGTAGATAAAAATTAATTAATCTACCTTTTAGGTACCTTATTTAATATAAATTGTGCAGAAGTCAGTTCTTTTAAACGCACATTGAGCCAAAAAAAATATAAACAAGTGTTTGACTTAGGTTGACGTTAACGTTAACAGGCCGTAAAGTTGAGCCATATTACATTGGTTAAAACCAATGTGCCGTCCACATACATTGAAGGTGTAAAAGGAAATCCCATGAAAGTATTGGTGCCTGTAAAGCGCGTAGTCGATGCAAATGTGAAGGTCAGAGTAAACGCTGACAACACAAATGTTGATACTGCTAATTTGAAAATGGCGTTAAACCCATTCTGTGAAATTGCAGTTGAAGAAGCTGTAAGATTGAAAGAAGCAGGAAGTGTTACGGAAATTGTTGTGGTCACTATTGGAGCTAAAAATGCTCAAGAACAATTACGTACCTCGATGGCGCTTGGTGCCGACCGTGCTATTCATGTCCTGACTGATGACGAGTTAGTGCCGTTATCGATTGCTAAAATTTTAAAAGCGGTTCAAGAAAAAGAACAAGCAGAATTAGTGATATTTGGTAAGCAATCTATTGATGGCGACAATAACCAAACCGGTCAAATGCTAGCTGCATTAACGAATATGCCTCAAGCAACGTTTGCATCAGAGCTAACATTAACGGCAGACAGTGCAGAAGTAACCCGTGAGATTGACGGCGGCTTACAAACAATAAAAATGCCATTACCAGCGGTGGTTACGGTTGATTTACGTTTAAATGAACCTCGTTATGCATCATTACCTAATATTATGAAAGCTAAGCGTAAGCCATTAGAGACACTTTCAATTGATGATTTAGGCGTAAGCTTAAAAGCACATCAAACCATTATAAAAGTCACCCCTCCAGCTGAGCGTAAAGCTGGCATCATGGTGAATTCAGTGGCTGAATTAGTTGAAAAGTTAAAAAATGAAGCGAAGGTGATCTAATTATGACTATTTTAGTATTAGCTGAACATGATAACGCAAGCTTAAAATTAGATACCGCTAAAGCAGTAAGCGCAGCGGTTGCCATTGGTGGTGATGTGCATGTGTTAGTTGCTGGTAGTGATTGCGCTGCAGCAGTTACCGCAGCGCAAGCATTAACAGGCGTAAGCAAGGTATTAGTTGCTGATAATGCTGTGTATCAAGCGCAACTAGCAGAAAACCTTTCACAGTTAGTGGTTAACCTTGCAGGTGATTACGAACATATTATTTCTGCGGCTAGCAGTGTCGGTAAAGATACCCTGCCACGAGTCGCGGCGTTATTAGATGTGGCGCAAATTTCTGAAGTGATTGAAGTTGTAAGCACAGATACCTTCGTGCGTCCTGTTTATGCCGGTTCGGCATTAGCGACAGTGCAAAGTTTAGATGCGGTTAAAGTGCTAACAGTACGAACCAGTGCTTTTGATGCCGCAACCAATGACGGCAGTGCAGAAGCGGTTATGGTTGATTTTGTTGCCACAGCAGCGGCAGAATTTGTTTCGCAAACATTAACTGAATCAGAGCGTCCTGAGCTTGGCAGTGCTGGGGTGATTGTTTCCGGCGGCCGCGGTATGGGCAGTGGTGAGAACTTTGCTATTTTAGAAGCGCTTGCTGATAAATTAACTGCTGCTGTTGGTGCTTCGCGCGCAGCTGTTGATGCTGGCTTTGTACCGAATGATTTACAAGTAGGACAAACTGGTAAAATTGTCGCACCTGATCTGTATATTGCTGTAGGTATCTCAGGGGCTATTCAGCATCTTGCTGGTATGAAAGACTCTAAAGTCATTGTGGCAATCAACAAAGATCCTGAAGCGCCGATTTTCCAGGTTGCAGATTATGGTCTGGAAGCTGATTTGTTTGAAGCGATCCCTGAGCTAACTAATTTGCTATAGTCCTTAATTAGAGCCCTAAATAAGAGTCCTAAATAATGCTCTTTATAATAGGATTATGGCTTACGCTAGTTTTTTAGTGAGTTAATATCCACTAATAAAAAACGGCACTAAAAGGCTTTTACCGAGAGGTAAAAGCCTTTTTTAATGTTCCGTAGATAGTTGCTGCCAATTTATACTAATGCGTTGTTATTTGCGGTGCTGTTCTATCAGTGAGCAAAAATTACCACTGCGTTAAATATGAACCCTTGCTAATAAAAGGTTACACTAGTGCTGCGTCAATGTGCGCGGTTTTAGTTGTGATGTTATATATCACAAGATAATCAAGTTTTATCTGGCAATGATGCTACTGCTTATGTTTGTATGATGGGGTGTTGATATACAGAGCCTTTCTGTTGTTAACATAAGTAGAGGTGCATTAAGTATCAGTACGGGTGAGTTGGGTGATGCCAATAACTTATTCGGAAAGGATTTAGTGCCGAAGTAAATGGATTCTATCAAAACCATTTATTGGGGCAGTTACCGAAAGGGACTGCACTGTCATGGTAATTTCTATCCGAAAGGGTAGAAGAATATATATCGACAACGATATTGATATTACTGTGGAGTGCTACTGAAAAGAATTTCGTTTACGTATTCAACGTAAACTTGCCTTATCAGTTATTCTCCATTCGTACTCAACGAAGAAATTATAAGAAATGATGATAACAAGTTACGCCGATTCGGCTCTCTCGCTTTTGCCACCAGTAGTGGCTATTTTGCTCGCAGTATTAACTCGCCGAGTCTTACTTTCATTGGGCTTAGGTATTATCACCGGGGTGTTTTTACTCGGTGATTTTTCAGTTAGCGCTGCAGCCTCAAATTTACTGACTACCGTCACGGGTCTAGTTTGGGATGATGGCGCGCTCAATTCATGGAACCTACAAATTTTAGGTTTCTTGGTGATTTTGGGCATGATCACGGCATTAATCACGGTAAGTGGTTCAGCTCGCGCCTTTGCTGATTGGGCTCATCAACGTATTCGCAATAAACGTGATGCCAAGTTGATGACTATCTTCCTTGGTGTTGTAGTGTTTATTGATGACTACTTTAACAGTATTGTGGTGGGATCTATTGCACGTCCAATCACCGACCGTTACCACATCTCACGGGCTAAATTAGCCTACTTATTGGATTCAACAGCGGCACCAATTTGTGTTATCTCGCCTGTTTCAAGCTGGGGAGCGTACATTATCGCCCTGATCGGCGGGATTTTAACGGCTCATGGCTTTGCTGATACAGGGCATTTAAGTGTGTTCCTGCAAATGATCCCAATGAACTTTTATGCCATTTTTGCATTATTATTATTGGTGTGTGTGGCGTTATTTGGTTTAGATATTGGCCCAATGCGTAAGCATGAACAAAATGCCCAAAAGGGTGAGTTGTTCGACGAATCTAAAGGCTTACCACCAGGAGCCACAGCCGATTTACCAGAAGCGGAAACCGGTAAAATCATTGGCTTATTCTTACCTATATTAGTGTTAGTTGCGGCAACCTTCTATTTCATGGTGGCGTCAGGCGCTGATGCATTATCAGCTAATGATTTACCTTTTAGCATTTTAGGAGCATTTGAAAATACTGAAGTGAGCTCGTCACTATTTTACGGTTCACTGGTGGGGTTAGCGGTCACCTTAGTATTAACTGTGAAGCAAAAAATTGCTCTGCCTATGGTGTTCACTGGCATCAAACTTGGCGCTAAATCAATGCTACCTGCCATTTATATTTTGTTATTTGCTTGGACGATTTCAACGGTTATTGGCAACCTTGAAACCGGTAAATACATGGCCAGTTTAGCCACAGGCAATATTCCATTTGCGATGCTACCTGCAGTATTATTTTTATTAGCAGGCCTAACCGCATTTGCAACCGGCACCAGCTGGGGTACCTTCGGTATCATGTTGCCAATTGCAGCTGATATGGCGATGGGCAGTGATAGCACTATGATGTTACCTATGCTTGCAGCCGTGTTATCTGGTGCAGTATTTGGCGATCATTGTTCACCGATTTCAGATACCACTATCTTGTCGTCAACGGGGGCGAGTTGTCACCATATCGATCACGTAATGACGCAATTACCTTATGCGTTAATCGTGGCGGTCATTAGTATTATTGGCTACGGTGTATTAGGTTTTACCGCGTCAGTGGCCATGGGCTTGGTCACCTGTAGTGTGCTATTTGTATTAAGCGTTATTGGACTGAAGTTGATCACTAAATAGCGTAAGCTAACTCGGTTTGATTTAAGCTTATCGCGAACTTTAGATATAGCTAGCTTGTATGAAAATGCCGCTCAGATGAGCGGCATTTTTTATGTTTTAAAATCAAGGCTGCATAATAAAGTGGTATATATAAGCTAAATATCTAAGTCGAATCACTAGAGTGAACCTCAAAGGTTTAAGCTCACATGTTTTGTTTATGCAGCAGTTATTGTTAGCGAAGAGAAGCAGCGATTAGCACTGTGAGTGAATGACTGTTTCTGCCAATGGTGAGTGCAAGGGTTAGCAATTATAGGGATTAACAGGTACTGCTAATCAGCGTACTCGGATCTAGGTGAAAATTGAGATAAAAAAATGCCGCTCAAATGAGCGGCATTTTTAGGATTTAAGTTTAAGTGCTAAATAAAATTAGCTTTAACCAAACTTAAATGATGTTAAGCCACAAGGTTCTAATAGCGTTAGTTTAAACCACGACGCTCAAGTAATGCATCAGTCGTCGGTTCTTGACCTCTGAAGGCTTTATACGCATCCATTGGTGGTACTGAGTTACCCACTTCACGAATGGTTTTGCGATACTTCATCCCAATTTCACGGTTTAGACCGCCTTGAGTTTGTACGTAAGCAAAGGCATCAGCTGCAAGGATTTCACTCCACATGTAAGCGTAATAACTTGCAGAGTAGCCGCCCGGGAAAGCGTGAGCAAAATAGCTTGAGCGGTAACGAGGTGGTACCGCTTTAATGTCAACACCGTGTTTTTTCAGGGCGCTTGCTTCAAAGCTCGCCACATCTTGTAATGGCACATCAGCAGCAAGTGAATGCCACTCTAAATCAACTAGTGCTGCCGCCATATACTCTAAGGTGTCAAACCCTTGATTAAAGCTGCGAGACTCAAGTAATTTTTCTAGTAGTGCCTCAGGAATGACTTCGCCTGTTTCATAGTGCTTAGCATAGTTAGCCAGCACTTTAGGGTGCGCTGCCCAGTCTTCTTCAAATGTCGATGGGAACTCTACAAAGTCACGTGATACTGAGGTGCCCGCAAGTGATGGGTAAGTAACTTTTGAGAACATACCGTGGGTACCATGGCCCATTTCATGGAACATGGTGGTGACTTCACTGTAGCTCACAAATGTTGGCTGACCTTCAGGGGCTTTCTTAATGTTCATCACATTAACTACCACAGGCTTGTTGTTTAATAACTCAGACTGACCCACAAACGAGTTCATCCAAGCGCCGCCACGTTTACCTTCACGAGAAAAGTAATCAGCATAAAAGATAGCCATACTGCTGCCATCTTCATCAAACATTTCATACGCTTTTACATCAGGGTGATAAACAGGCAGATCAGGTCTTGGTGTTAAGGTCACGCCATACAATTCTTTAAGAGTGAAAAACACGCCATCTTCCAGTACACGATTAAATTCAAAATAAGGCTTAATTGATGCCTCATCTAAATCAAATTTTTCTTTACGTACACGCTCGGCATAATAAGCCCAATCCCATGGTTCAAGGGTAAAGTCGCCGCCCATTTTGGTGATCATTGCTTGTATGTCTGCGGCTTCTTTTTGGGTGTTTTCAACTACAGCAGGCACCATTGAGCCAAACATCTTATAAACCGCATCTGGGGTTTTGGCCATTTGTGGCGCTAAGCGGTAATCTGCCCAACTGTCATAACCCAGTAATTGGGCTTTTTCGGCACGTAGTTGCGCTAAACGAGCCACTAAAGAAGCGGTTTCATTGTCACCCGTTAAACCGCGGTTAGCAGATGCTTGCCATACTTGTTGACGTAGCTGACGGTTGTCTAGTTGGGCTAATACAGGCTGACGAGTGGTGTTGGTAATGCTAAGTAAGTATTTACCTTCATGGCCTGCTGCACTGGCATCAATGGCTGCTGATTTAATGGCGGTTGCTGATAAACCCGCAAGCTCTGACTCATCCTCAACGACTACGGCGATTTCTTTACTTAAGCGCATTAGTCGCTGTGAGAATTCGTTAGTCAAGGTTGACTGCTCTTCATTCAATACACGAATTTGCTGTTTTTGCGCTTCTGTTAGTTTAGCGCCCGCTAGAACAAAACGTTGATGATAAACTTCAATTAAGCGTTTTGCTTCAGGGCTAATTTCTAAGCCTTCACGGCTGTTATAAATCTGTTCAATGCGGCTAAAAAGTGCAGCATTTAAATTAATGTTGTCAGAATGGGCTGCCATTTTAGGCGCCATAATGCCCTGTATTTTACGTAGCTCAGGGTTACTTGTTGAACCGGTTAAATTATAAAAAACCTTCGATGTACGGCCTAATAGTTCACCGCTTTTTTCCATGGCAACAATGGTATTTTCAAAGGTTGCAGGCGCTGGATTGTTAGCAATAACCAAGATTTGCTGGTAATGCTCATTGATACCTTGCTCAAGCGCAGGTAAGAAGTGCTCATTTTTTATGTCAGCAAAATTAGGGGTTTGATATTGCAAGCTGCTTGGAGCAAAAAAAGGATTATCTGCTTGTATCATAGTGACGTTTTCAGCTTGGGTTGTATCAGTATTTGAGATTGAGCATCCACCTACGACGATTGTGGCAGCAATAGCTGCAGCAACAAGTGTTTTATGCATAGTGTTTAGACTTCCTATTATATTTTATTGTTCAAACAATCTATCAATTGTTTCTTAATCGTATCTGAAGTAATACAAAAAGCGTGAACTATGATGGCTTTTTTAACGTTAACTGTTTAATAAATGTGACATGTTAACTGGATTTAACATGTAATTACTGCTGCGAGAGGTGATTAGCTCAAAAGCGCAGCTGCACAGAGATGATATTTTGTGATGCCGACATGAGTTTATCTATTCTAACGCTTATTTCGCTGCTGAAAAAATGATAAACTGCCACGGTAAATAACCATAAGGACACACCGTTTTGGCGCAACTCTACTTCTACTATTCTGCAATGAATGCAGGTAAATCAACTTCGCTACTGCAATCATCGTACAACTACCGTGAACGTGGAATGAATACCTTAGTCATGACAGCGTCAATTGATGATCGTTATGGTATTGGCAAAGTGGCTTCTCGTATTGGTATTGAAACCGAAGCCCATGTTTTTAGTGATGGTGATAACCTTGCTTATTTTATTGAAAAGCAACTTGCTGAACAAAAGCTGCACTGCATATTAATTGATGAGTCGCAATTTTTAAGTAAAGAGCAAGTTAAGCAGTTAACCCATGTGGTTGATAATTTTGATATTCCAGTGCTGTGCTATGGTTTAAAAACCGACTTTCAAGGTGAATTGTTTACCGGAAGCCAATACTTATTAGCCTGGGCTGATAAATTGGTAGAACTTAAAACTATTTGCCATTGCGGCCGTAAAGCCAACATGGTGTTAAGACTGGATGGCAACGGTAAGCCTATGCGTGATGGTGAGCAAGTTGCCATTGGCGGTAACGAAAGTTACGAGTCGGTATGCCGTAAGCATTTTAGAGAATTTCTTTGGGACTAGTTCGTTGCAGTTAACGAGTTACTCTTAAATAAAACAGCGCCTATATTGATTTATAGGCGCTGTTTTTGTTTGGACTTGTTTTTGGTAGTTACTTACAAAGCAGCGTTAAAAATCCGCCTCATCAAAATTAGCAATATGCGCTACTCGCTTCAATTTGCTTAGGTAAACTTCGAGCCTGGCTACCCCAGTAACTCAGATATTATTAGGGCGTAGTTTGAATGTATCGTTATCAGCGATTAAAAATCCGCTTCATCAAAATTAGCAATATGCGCGCTACTTGATTCAATTTGCTTGCGTAAGCTTCGAGTCTGACTGCCCCAGTAGCTCATATAAAACTGAGCGGTTTTAAGTTTGCCTTTATAGAACTCCGTTTCTTCAGTACCTGCTTCAATAGCTGCAAACGAGGTGGCGGCAATACGGGTCCACATCCACGCCAGTGTGGTGATGCCAAATAGCTGCATGTAGGCCATAGAAGCTGCGCCAATAATATCTGGATTAGTGCTGGCAGATTTGACGATAAAGCCAGTGGCTTTTTCTAAATCGCCTGCCGCATCCATTAAGCCGGCAATGTAAGGCTGCATGTTTGCATTGGCGCTGTTTTCTTGGATGAGTTGTTTAACCATCCCTGACCACAATGTCAGTGCAGCGCCTTTATCTGAGAGTAATTTACGGCCAACTAAATCCAATGCTTGTACGCCATTGGTGCCTTCATAAATCATCGCAATGCGAATATCGCGGACAAATTGTTCCATGCCCCATTCGTTAATATATCCGTGGCCGCCATAAACTTGCTGCGCATCAACACAGGCTTTAAAGCCTTGGTCGGTGACAAAGCCTTTTACTATTGGGGTAAATAGCGCTGCCAGCATTGAAGCTTGTTTTGCTTGTGCGGGATCAGTATGGCGCTCAGCAGAGTCTAGCCAAAGCGCTTGCTGGCCCATTAAGGCGCGGGTGCCTTCATTAAATGCTTTTTGCGACAACAGCATTCTGCGCACATCGCCATGAACTAAAATAGAGTCAGCGGCTTGCTCTGGTTGTTTAGCACCAGATAACGCGCGGCCTTGAATGCGACCTTTAGCATATTCCAATGCGTTTTGATAAGCGATATCAGACACGCCTAAACCCTGAATGCCGACGCCTAAGCGGGCTTGATTCATCATGGTGAACATTGCCTTTAAACCTTGATGAGGTGCGCCGACTAATTCACCTAGAGCATTATCAAAATGCATCACACAGGTGGAGTTACCATGAATACCCATTTTATGTTCAAGACCGGTGGCAGATAAACTATTAGCTTCACCCAAACTGCCGTCATCGTTAACCATAAACTTAGGTACCGCAAACAATGAGATCCCTTTAACGCCTTCTGGAGCGTCAGGTAATTTAGCTAATACCAAGTGAATGATATTTTCCGCTAAATCATGATCACCAGATGAGATAAATATTTTTTCACCGCTAATGGCAAATTGGCCATCTGCAGCTGGGGTTGCCTTAGTGCGCAGTAAAGCTAAATCAGTGCCAGCATGAGACTCAGTTAAGTTCATGGTGCCAGTCCACTCACCACTGACCAGCTTGGCAAGGTATTTTTGTTTCAGTGCATCACTACCATGAACGTGGATAGCTGAGTAAGCACCATGGGTTAACCCTGGGTACATGGCAAAGGCCATATTGGTGGCGGTTTTCATTTCGGTGGCAAAGGTGCCAATAACTTCGGGTAAGCCTTGACCGCCATATTCAGGATCACAGGTTAATGTGGCCCAACCATCATCAACGTATTGTTTATACGCCTGTTTAAATCCTTTTGGGGTAATCACTTTGCCATCCACAAGCTGACAACCTTCAAGATCACCTGAAGCATTAAGCGGCAACATAATCTCGGTAGTGAAATCGGCCACGCCTTGCAAAATAGCATCAGCAAGCTCAGGGTCGATTTCATCAAAACCTGATAAGTTAGGTTGCTGATAAATATTAAGTAATTCAGATAATATGAATTGATAATCTCTAAGGGGGGCTTGATAAATCGGCATAATAGGATCCTTTCTTATGATATTTCTGTGCTTACTCGCATAGTGACAGAATTGATGTTCAAGAATTAAACAGGTGTTTAACCATAACTAACTTTGAGCAAAAACTCAGTAATTATTTATCGGCGGTTTGTTAACTTCACAGCGGCAATTATAGCGTCAGGTGTCGTTATTGAATGTGGATGGCTATTGAAAAGTGAGATTGATGTGCTTCTATTATGCTAATAGGTAATATAGTCAATGGGTTGTATTGAGCTAGTTTTGAATTAAAGCTGATTTGAGTGATTGATTTGAGTGATTGATTTGAGTGATTGATTTGAAACTAGCACTCACATCCCTGTGAATGCTACATCGATTCAGTATTGTGGCAATGGCTGCTAAAGTTTAACTCAAAACCACGTTTATCGCCCTAGTTATAGCATTTAGTTAGTGCACGTAAGTACTGATTCAGTTAATTCGCGGTCTTGCTGTTGTGATAACGGCAACTCCCTTGCTTGCTCGCGCAGATAGTCCATTCCCGCTAAGAAACCGGAGAACATTTTCAGCGCAATAAATTGCCCTTCAGTGGTAGTGCGGTAGTTACTGCCTTGTTTCTTTATTGCCCCAGCTGCATGCAAGTAACTCATTTCTAAGGGAAATGCCTGCCACAATGTTTTACCGGTATGGGCTTTAAATTGTTGATTATCTAATATACCATGACCCATCATCATCATTAAGTGATGTTGTATTAGCGCTTTTTGCTCAAGAGGTTTGGTATAACAGGTACCACTATGGCCGGCATTGATACGCTCAATATAGGTTGGGATATCAAAGCTGGAAATGTTGAATTGCTCGCCAAAGCGGCCAAAGGCACCAGAGCCAACCCCAAAGCAATCTTCACCGTCGAGCACATATTTGTTTTCAACTGGTTGGCCAAAATTACGGCTAAATGTCCATGGGAACTCCATTATGTACTTGTCACCTAACGCTTGTTTAACAGCTAGAAATTGCGGCCAAAGCTCATTAGGCTCACCTGCAAGGCTACCTGCTTTTTTACGGTTTTTACCAATGCCGATAGTCAGTGGATAAGTAGTAATTTGATCAGGGCTTAAGCGAATCGTTTGCTCAAGATCCCAAGCAATTGACTCAGGCGTTTGCACCTTAAAGCCATACATCATATCGAGGTTTACAGTGGGGATGACCTCAATGGCGCGGCTAACGTATTCAGCTTGCTGTAATCCCGAGCCAAACTTTTCAAAACGGCCACTGGCTTTTAAAATCTTATCGTCAAAGCTTTGCACCCCAATGGACATTCTATCCACTAAGCCTTTAAGTAAATGTGGATTGCCTTCTTTAAAGTAGATTGGATCGCTTTCGCAAGAGACCTCGCGTACCGTGGTGATCGATTTAATCATCTCGATGGTTTTAATCAACTCATCTTCTAAAATGGTCGTAGTACCACCGCCAATATAAACCCGGTTAAAGGTATAGCCTTTGGCAGTAACTTCTCTAATTTCTTTTCTCAGGGCTTTGAAATACTCTCTGGCAATGCCTTCAACAAATTTGATTTTATGGAATGAGCAAAAACGGCATAAAGTATGGCAAAAAGGAATGTGAATATAGAGGGTTTCGATGGGTTTTTCAGGGATATAGTCTTTGGCGTCAACATCAACTTCAACCGCATTTTTCAAGCTTAAAGAGCGTTTAATCGTTTGACCCATAACCCAGTCGAGGCTATTGGTTGCAAGGTCTAACCTTGAGGTTGAGAGAGTGGATTTCATTAAAGCCCTCATTGATATCATTATGTCTAATATAACCAGACTAATGGACTCCAGTGGTGATAAATGTCGGCTGAAGCATGAAGATACAAATATCTACAAATTAGAGGGTAATTTGTTACTAAAGTTTGATGGTTATCACTTTCTTGTAGCAGTTGCAGACTGCAAGATTTTGATTATTTGTTGTTTTTTTGTACGAAGCCGTTAACCGTTCCTAATTTTCATTCTGGTTAATAGTTTATTTTGAATCACTAATATTGAATATAGTGCTAACGCTGTGGTTGCGGCAGGTGGGCAATTAATTAAAACACGTGTGTGATCACTTTTTCTCAGACTATAAATAGCGTACATTACACACAATTGTATTTTATGATGAACTCTCCATTTTTATTTGTGGACTATGTGCAAGGGGAAAACTATGAAACATCGTTGGCAGATTGCAATATCAGCAGGGCTTTTAGCGGGGTTATGGGCTGGTGTGGCAGATGTTTTTCATTTAGTCACTTGGATTGGTTTTCTGAGTTGCAGTACTTTTTTTGCTCAGACTGAATCTGGCGTAAAAGGTATGTTCATGGCCATGAGCACTAATTTATCAGGGGTGTTTTGGGGCTGGTTAATTATTTCTGGCAGTAGCTTTTTTGTGTCACCTTTATTTGGCTATATTTTTACTGGCATTGCGACTTCTGCAATGTGTTTGCAGGCAAGTTATAAAAAGTTGGCATTCATTCCTGGGGCATTTATTGGCTGTTGTGTCACTTTTGCTATGGGGGGCGACATTGCAGCGATATTACCGCCGTTGCTCATTGGCGCTATGCTGGGTTACAGCATGAGCTTATTAACAGGCCAGTTGATTAATTTAACAGAAAAGTTTCAAGGTTTATCGGTAAATAAATCAGTTGATGCCGCTAATAATAATGCAGCGAAAGAGCTATAAGCCTGTTAGTAAACCCATTGTAAAAGCAGAAATTTTTGTTTTTTGATACTTTTAATACATAGTGTTTTTTGTCATTGAGTTAGCACAAATTGATTTACTCCCTTGTGCTAACTCGCTAGGATGTTGCCCCATTTAGCATCTAGCAAGGTATCACATGAGATCCGTAACACTGGCTTTAACCCTCATCGCTTTATTCAGTCTTTTTAGCAGTTCATCAGTTAACGCCGCGCCACAAGTGGGTTTAATGGTGGGTAGTGATTCAGGTATCAATGTCAAAATTGATGATTACAAGATTGGTGTTGGATTTGACGAGTTATCTTTTACTATGGATAGAACCTTTAATTTCCAAGATAACCCAAATTTTTATTGGGGCCTTGGGGGTAAAATTGCTGACTCACATAAAGATGATATTCAGTTAGGTGCTAGAGCGGTGTTTGGTGCTCACGCTAAAGTGGAGCGTTTTACCTTTTTTGCTGAAGCACAACCGACCTTGTATATACTTGATGATGTTAAAGTGAAATTAGAAGCCATTGCTGGGGTGAGATATCACTTCTAGGTTTTCAATCTGCCGATTGAATGGCTAAGTTGAGATTTGTTGCCATCGTTTTGGTTAAAGTTGTAATCAAAGCTTTAGCTAGTGAGTTAGTGAAGTAGGGAATACCAAGGTATTCCCTTTTTTGTGGCTGATTTTTGATGGTTTGATGGTTTGTTTGATGGTTTGTTTGATGGTTTGTTTGGTTGGATGTAACTTGATAGCTGGTGATTGGTGATTGGTGATTGAGAGTTAGTGGCAGGATTACAAGCTGTCGGTTGCTAAAGTCAACGTCGTGGGTTATCCACCCACACCCGACGAAGAGGGGAAACAACAGCAATCCGCCTCTTACTTTTCTAAGAACCATTTTTCTTGATCCCACTTATTTAACAATGGCGGTCATTACCCCAGCGACAATGAAGATAGGCTAAAAACGTTTGGCAGTATCTAAGCATGTTTACAGCAGCATTTAGCGATGAAAAACGCTGCAAAATACTGACTATGAGTTATTTTTAGCATCTGAATTGAGTCAATTTGCTGTTATCATAGCGACATTATTTTATAGAAAAGGCATTCGTATGACCTCCCTTGCAGAACTTAATATTACCGACATCACGGTTGGTGAAGGCAAAGCCGCAGAAAAAGGTGCATTAATCACCTGTAAATATACCGGTAAATTAGCCGATGGCAGCGTATTTGATAGCTCAGAAGCATTTCAAGTGGTGATCACCGCTAAACGGGTTATCCAAGGTTGGTATCAAGGTATTATTGGCGACAACCCAATGAAGGTCGGCGGAACACGTAAACTGTCAGTCCCTGCTCACCTTGGTTATGGCGAGCGCAAAATTGGCGATAAAATCCCGCCTAATTCTGATTTATTCTTTGAAATTGAATTATTAGAAGTGCTAACTCGTGATGATTAATATCAGCACGTTTAATTGCTGATATTAATCATCAGCATTGTAGTGATTGATGAATGGCAACAGTAATGTTGCCATTGTTGTTTTTGGCTAACCTATCAGGGCTAATAAAGCCTTAGCTGCAAACTCATGTTCATCTTTCTATATAAATTCTTCAACAGCATCAGCAATTTCCAATGTAGATTGTTGAATCTGTAGGTTCTATTGGAGTGTTTGGATTAGTTTAATTCGATTATTTATGACCTGCGGTCACAGTGATTAAAGTCGTGGTGCTTCGCCCACACCAGACGAAAGGGAAACAACAGCATTTCCCTTTTCGCTGATTCATATATAAAGATTCTTGCCGCTCCGGCGAAGTGTTGATCCTCATGCTTAATTAAGCGAATTAACTACCGCCTCAGATTCGCCATCCATGGCTCAATCTGAGGCTATGTCGGCGTCCTGCCTCCATCACGTAAATTAGCTAAACGCCCTCGGACACTTCCAACGGAGATCATTGAATCAGCAGGTTCTATTGGAATTGCTTATTAAGCCTGCTTACTCTTCCGTTGGCTCATTCATACTTTGATCAGATTTATTATTAAAACCCTATATTCAATCGCGTTGGACGTCTATAAGTTGAATTGAAGTCATTCTTTTCAAGATCATATGTATCTTTAATAAATTGAGAAACCATATCTATTTCTGGAAATAGTTTGGCTTTTGATATTCCAATACTTTCAAGTTGTTTCAAAATCGTAGCTTTATCATTATGGTTGATAATGTACTTTTTATTTTCGGGGTTATACTTCCACTCTTTATCTATTGATGCAGGTTTATGTTTATTACCATCAATACCAAATAGAAGAAAAGCACCATCTTGTCTAATAACTCTTTGATTATCCATTTTAGGTTTTACACAAACTACACTTGATAGATCTGAAGGGTTGATATTTTCTGTAAAGTGAGGTTTTTCCTGTCGAATATTGTGCATTAACTTTATTGCATGCTCATTATCTTTTTTATGAAATGAATTTGAATTATTATGTTTACCGAGTACTTCGAAATTATTATCTGACCATGCAAGGTTTGATAAGATAGTTACTCGATCACTATCGTAGTAGCGTATCAGTTTATTCGGTACTTTAAAGAGTAGCAGTTCACCATCTTTGTCAGGTTCATTTTCCTTGCTAAGACAAGCGAAATATAAGGCTACTAAGGGGTTTTCAGTTACATCGAGCAATCGTGTTGGCAAATCATAATGTTGCATTTTCACAAGCTTTTCAAAGCTTGTTTTCATATGCTGAAATTCATTAGGGCAGCGTCCTATTATTTCACGAATAATCTTACTTTCATTGGTAAACCATTCATTTTTACGATAAATAGAAGGGGTAAGTTCAAACTTCTTGTCATTATGCCCTCTATAGAAAATGGTATAACCTGGCTCAGATAAACTTGGTAGGAGGCCCATCAATGTTTTCACACTGCCCAGTTTTGATTCTTTAATGTCCAAAATTATCACCGTGTTTTTAGTGTACTTTACAAATTTTAAAATTAGTTATTAACTTCTAATCTATCAGATGATTCTACTTACTTTAATTTATTTTTTTCAATAACTTGCTTTAGAATTGATTTTGTTTCTATCTGAGTTAATAACTGAGTTTTTAAGAACATTATTGAACAGCTATTAATAAGAAATGCTGAAGGTTTCCACGATCTCCATTCGAAGTTGCTGTGGTCGTTGAAGAAAATGACGTAAGTCCAGACATGGATGTCTGGCTAGCTTTCGAGGGGAAGGGACGCCCCATCGTAAGCGTTAGTTATTTTCGAATAAGAGCGCAGCTTATTCGCTTTTCAGAATAACTTCGTTGGAGCGGCAAGGGATGTCGAGAAGGGAAATGCTGTTGTTTCCCTTTCGTCTGGGGTGGGCGAAGCGCCACGACCTTGATCTTGCTGTTATCTTTATTGTTTAACACACCCCAAAACTTAAATCACACCAAACAAAAAAGCGAACCTCCAATGAAGCTCGCTTTTGATTTTAAAAAAGCCAACACATTAACTTTTGGCTAGAAGTTAAAACACCATTTCTGGTACATGCTCTGGCACAACCAACTTACCTGCAGTTTTAGATTGGATCTCTTCAACACTGACACCTGGGGCTCGTTCTAATAAGTGGAATGCGCCATCTTTGATTTCCATAAAGGCTAAATCTGTCATGACGCGTTTGATGCAGCCGTAGCCGGTTAATGGCAGCTCGCATAAAGGTAATAACTTAGAGTTACCTTTTTTGTCAGCATGCATCATGGTGACAATAATATTGTCAGCGCCTGCGACTAAATCCATGGCGCCGCCCATGCCTTTAATCAATTTACCTGGGATCATCCAAGAGGCGATTGAGCCGTTTACATCAACTTCAAAAGCGCCGAGCACGGTTAAATCGACATGGCCGCCACGGATCATGGCAAAGCTTTCAGCCGATGAGAAAAATGATGCGCCATCAACTGCGGTGACTGTTTGCTTACCTGCGTTGATGAGGTCGGCGTCAATGGTGTCTTCAGTTGGGAACTCGCCCATACCTAATAGGCCGTTTTCAGATTGCAGCATCACGCTCATGCCTGCAGGAATGTAGTTAGCCACTAAGGTCGGAATACCGATACCTAAGTTAACGTAAAAGCCGTCTTGCATTTCTTGCGCTACACGTTGAGCAAGTTGTTCTCTTGATAAAGCCATGATCTTGCTCCTTATGCTTGGTTGTCAGGTTGAGGTTTAACGGTGCGCTGCTCAATACGTTTCTCAAAACTTGCTTGAATCACCCGATCAACATAAATACCAGGGGTATGAATATGGTTTGGGTCTAGCTCGCCCGGCTGGACAATTTCTTCCGCTTCTACCACGGTGATTTTGCCTGCGGTAGCCATCATAGGATTAAAGTTAGCCGCTGTTTTACGAAAGATTAAGTTACCCATGGTATCGGCTTTCCATGCACGAACTAAGGCGAAATCGGCGGTTAGTGACTCTTCAAGCACATAATTACGGCCTTTAATTTCACGGGTTTCTTTACCATCAGCGATTGGCGTGCCGTAACCAGTTGCAGTGAAAAAGGCTGGGATACCCGCTCCGCCAGCACGAATTTTTTCAGCCAAGGTGCCTTGTGGGGTTAAGATGACATTTAACTCACCTGATAGCATTTGCTGTTCAAAAGTGGCGTTTTCACCCACGTATGAGGCAATCATGGTGGCAATTTGGCGCTGCTTTAACAATAAGCCCAAACCAAAATCATCAACCCCAGCGTTGTTTGAAATTGCGGTAAGCCCAGTTACGCCTGTGGTCACCATATGATTAATCAGGCCTTCAGGGATACCACACAGGCCAAAGCCACCGACCATAATTGTCATGTCGTTATTGAGGCCGTTTAGGGCTTCTTGGTAACTGTGAACGACTTTGTTGAGTCCTGCCATAATCTTGTCCTTTTCAGTTTGCGGTTTGCAAATTTATATCGTTTTAATGTGCGCTATTAAGCACTGACTTTAAACAATGGCCTATACCGTTAGCGCTTGGGCGACTTTTGAACCTGTGGTGCGGCCCAATACTTGGCTGATTTGATTGCCTGCTTGGGCAAGTTTGTGTAAATCAATGCCAGTTTCTATGCCCATGCCATGGAGCATATAAACTAAATCTTCAGTGGCGAGATTACCCGATGCGCCTTTGGCATAAGGGCAGCCGCCAAGGCCTGCGACCGATGAGTCAATTACGCTTACGCCTGTGGTTAAACAGGCTTGAATGTTGGCTAATGCTTGGCCGTAGGTGTCATGAAAGTGTAGCGCCAGTTTATCGACAGGCACTAAATTAGCGACGGTTTCAACCATCTTACGGGCTTTTAGTGGCGTGCCAACACCAATGGTGTCTCCGAGGGAGATCTCGTAACAGCCCATTTTGTAAAGTATTTCAGACACGCGGGCCACTTCTGTGCTCTTTATCTCGCCTTCATAGGGGCAGCCCAGTACACAGGAAACATAACCGCGTACCTTAATGTTTCGCGCTTTAGCGAGCGCCATGACTGGCTCAAAGCGGGCGATTGACTCGTCAATCGAGCAGTTAATATTGCGTTGGCTGAAGCTTTCTGATGCGGCGCCAAAGATGGCCACTTCATCTGCGCCAGCGTCAAGGGCAAGTTCCAGCCCTTTTAAATTTGGGGTGAGGGCAGAGTAGACCACGCCTTGTTTACGCTTAATTTGCCGTAAAATATCACCTGAGTCGGCCATTTGTGGCACCCACTTAGGTGAAACAAAGCTGGCCGCTTCAATACGATTAACACCGGCAGCGGCTAACTGCTCAATAAGAGTAATTTTGTTTTCAATAGAGACCGTGGTTTCATTTTGCAGTCCGTCACGGGCACCAACTTCAAAAATACTGACCTGAGTCGGGAGATTGCTCGGTAACATTTATGCCTCCGAGTCAGCAGATTCAGGCGCTGTGACATCAAGTGTTGTTGGCTCGACATTTAGCAGTTGGGCACCATCGGTGACGAGCTCGCCGCTTTGAAAGTAAAATTCACTGACCACACCATCAAATGGCGCTTCAATGGTGTATTCCATTTTCATCGCTTCCATCACTAATAAGCCTTGGCCTTCAGTGACGCTATCGCCCACCTCAACTAAGTGAGTGACCACAGTGCCATTCATTGGCGCTTTTAATTTGTCGGCGCTATCAATGGTGTCTTCAGCTATTTGGGCTAATATCGCTTTAAAGTGATAGCTGCCGCTCGGTAAGAACAAGGTAAAGTCATCACCTTGATGGCTGACGGGAATGTTGCTTTTATGGCCATTAATTTCAGCCTGCAGCATGTCATCTTTAATGGTGCCTGCAAGCGATAATGCTTGGCCGTTAAGGTTAAGATGCAGTGCATCGCCTAAATCGGTGATGACGAGATTGTGCAATTGCTGCTCGTCACTGCTGTCGCTGAGTAGGGCAACATGATGCACGCTGGCGCTATTGAGTCTAAAGCCACTAACTTGTCCCCACGGTGAGTAAGGGTCGTGGCTGTTGGTGGCTGTGGATTTTGCCGCTTGCTGGCGAGCTAATACTTGATAAAGCCCCGCTAATGCCAGTGCGTTGTCTGACTCATCAGTAACATTGCCAATTAAACTGTCGGAATAGCGCTCGATAAAGTCGGTACAAAAATTGGCGTCTGCAAAGGCTTTATGCTCAGCAATATTAGCGAGGAACTCGATATTGTGTTTAAGGCCGCTGATTTGATACGAGCTTAATGCGTGGGTTAAGCGCTGCAGTGCGCGGGGGCGAGATTCGTCCCAGACAATCAGTTTTGAAATCATTGGGTCGTAAAAGTTACTAATGACATCATTTTCGCGAATGCCTGAATCAATGCGTACATGACGGTTTTGATCCGGCTCGCGCAAGAAGGTTAACTTGCCTGACGCGGGTAAAAATTCATTGCGGGGATCTTCAGCATAAATACGAGCTTCAAAGGCGTGGCCATGAATACGCACTTCAGCTTGGGTAAGGGGCAACTCACTGCCACTAGCGACCATTAGTTGCCATTTTACTAAGTCTTGCCCGGTGACCATTTCTGTAACTGGGTGCTCAACCTGTAGACGGGTGTTCATTTCCATGAAGTAGAAACTGCCATCAGTATCTAATAGAAACTCAACCGTGCCTGCGCCCACATAATCAATGGCTTTAGCTGCGGCTACTGCCGCTTCACCCATTTGCTTACGCAGTGCATCTGACAGCCCTGGGGCTGGCGCTTCTTCGACCACTTTTTGATGGCGACGCTGGATGGAGCAATCACGATCTGATAAATAGATGGTATTACCGAAAGTATCGGCAAACACTTGTAGCTCCACATGACGTGGCTGGCGTAAGTAGCGTTCCATTAATAATTTGTCATTACCAAACGATGATGCCGCTTCTCGACGAGCTGAGTTAATCGCTGCTAGCACTTCAGCTTGGCTTTCAACAATCTTCATGCCTTTGCCACCACCGCCATAGGCCGCTTTAATCAGCATGGGGTAACCAACATTTTCAGCTTCAGCCAGTAGGGTTTCATCTGATTGGTCATCACCATGATAACCGGGCACTAATGGCACATTGGCTGCGCCCATAATCATTTTGGCGGCGCTTTTACTGCCCATAGCATCAATGGCATCACTGCCTGGGCCGATAAATACAATGCCGTTTTGCTCACAGTTGCGAGCAAAGTCAGCGTTTTCAGACAAGAAACCATAACCGGGGTGAATCGCTTCAGCGGCTGACTTTTTCGCAATTTCAATGATCAAATCAGCTTTTAGGTATGAATCAGCCGGAGCGCTGCCACCAATGTGGAAAGATTCATCGGCCATGGTGACATGGCGGGCATCTTTATCGGCATCAGAATAAAGCGCTACAGTACGAACGCCCATGGCGCGGGCGGTGTTGATGATGCGACAGGCAATTTCACCACGATTGGCAATTAAAATCTTAGTAAACATTATTGGGCTCCTTGTGCATCAGTCTTAGCGCTGCTTTTAGTCGATTGAGCACGCCATGATGGTGAACGTTTTTCAAAGAATGCATTGAGGCCTTCTTGGCCTTCGTCTGATACACGTATGCGGGCAATCTGCTCGCTAGTATGGGCAAGGGTGGCGTCATTTATCACGCCATCTTCAAGGTGGGACACTAAGGTTTTAACCCATGCCATGCCTTGGGGACTGTTAGCGTTAAAGGCCTCGATAAACGGCTGGGCTGCTGCGTCTAAATCATCATTAACTTCATGAATTATTTGATGAGTTAAGGCTACAGTGGCACTGAAGCGCTCGGCGGTGAGCATATAACGTCGTGCTTGGCGGTTGCCCATGGCTCGCACCACATAAGGGCTGATAACCGCAGGGATTAAACCGAGTTTGACTTCACTGAGGCAAAAGCTTGCGCGCTCATTGGCAATGGCAATATCGCAGCAGCAAATTAATCCCAGTGCGCCGCCAAAGGCTGCGCCATTGACTAAGGCGATAGTCGGCTTAGGAAACTTATCTAGCACGTGCATTAATTTAGCCAGTTCATGGGCGTCATTGAGGTTTTGCTCAAAGTCCATTTTGGCTTGCTTGCGCATCCAGTTAAGGTCAGCGCCAGCACTGAAGTTTTTACCGTTGGCGCGCAATATTAATTGCTGGCATTGGTCGTTTTCGGCAAAGGCTTCGATGGCGGTGATCATTTCATTAATCATCACTTCATCAAAGGCATTATGTTTTTCAACGCGGTCTAAAATTAATTCACCAACGCCTTGGTTAAGCTGGCATTGAATGTATTGATATGGGTTGGCTATTGCCATGTTTGCATGCTCCTATTGATATTGAATGAATAACCGCAATTACATGCGGAACACACCAAACTTGGTATCTTCAATAGGCGCATTTAACGCCGCCGATAACGCTAAACCCACTACATCACGCGTTTGAGCAGGGTCGATAATGCCGTCATCCCACAGGCGTGCACTGGCATGGTAGGGATGACCTTCTTTGTCATATTGCTCAACAATCGGTTTTCTAAAGGCTTGCTCGTCTTCATCAGACCAGTCTTGGCCTTTACGGGCTAAACCGTCACGGCGAACTGTGGCCAATACACCAGCAGCTTGTTCGCCGCCCATGACTGAAATGCGAGCATTGGGCCACATCCACATCATGGTGGGCTCAAATGCACGGCCACACATGCCGTAGTTACCCGCGCCATAACTGCCACCAATGATGACGGTAAATTTAGGCACATTGGCACAAGATACTGCGGTAACCATTTTAGCGCCGTGCTTAGCAATACCCTCATGTTCGTACTTTTTACCTACCATAAAACCAGTGATGTTTTGCAGGAACAGTAATGGGATTTTGCGTTGGCAACACAATTCAATAAAGTGCGCGCCTTTTTGGGCAGATTCAGAAAATAAAATGCCGTTGTTAGCCACAATGCCGACAGGGTAGCCATGAATGCGGGCAAAGCCGCAAACCAGCGTGTTACCGTAATTGGCTTTAAATTCATCAAAATCTGAGTCATCAACAACCCGTGCAATAACCTCTTTTACATCAAAGGGCTTTTTAAGATCGGTGCCGACAATGCCGTAAAGCTCGTTAATATCAAACTTAGGTGGCTTAACAGGGCTTAACTGGGCTGTAATTTGCTTTTGATGGTTTAAGCGTGAAATGGCTTTACGGGCAAGCTCAAGTGCGTGGTCATCATTTTGGGCTAAATGGTCGGCAACACCAGAAATCTTAGTATGTACTTCAGCGCCGCCTAATTCTTCGGCGGTTACTTCTTCGCCGGTAGCGGCTTTAACTAATGGCGGGCCGGCTAAAAAAATAGTGCCTTGCTCTTTTACGATAATCGACTCATCTGCCATGGCGGGAACATAGGCACCACCTGCTGTACACAAACCCATGACCACAGCCACTTGCGGAATGCCTTTAGCTGACATTTGCGCTTGGTTGTAAAAAATACGCCCGAAATGATCGCGATCGGGAAACACTTCATCTTGTCTTGGTAAGTTTGCCCCGCCTGAATCCACTAGGTAGATACAAGGTAAATGACAGCGACTGGCAATGTCTTGGGCCCGTAAATGCTTTTTCACCGTAATAGGGTAGTAAGTACCGCCTTTAACGGTGGCGTCATTGGCGATAATCATACATTCAACACCGCTTACACGGCCAATACCGGCAATCACACCGGCTGCGGGCACAGCTTCATCATAAACTTCATAGGCGGCGAATTGGGATATTTCTAAAAAGGGTGAGCCGGGATCGAGCAGTTTTTCGACTCGATGACGGGGCAGTAATTTACCTCGTGACAGGTGGCGTTCAAGGGCGACGGGACCGCCACCTTGTTCAATTTGGGTGAGTTTGATTTTTAGATCATCAACTAATGCCACCATGTCATCATGCTTGGCTTTAAACTCGTCACTACGGGCGTTAATACGGCTGCTCAATTGCGTCACAATTCATATCCTTAATGAGTCAAGTGAGGCGTTAGCATGGCTGAGTCTAAAGGGGGATGAGGTCTCAACCACGCTACGCACTAAACACTTTGCTATTGACGTTAACTTTTGAATAATTTGGTGTTGAATGTATTTTTTAGTGTGCTGCTAACTAGCTAAATTCTAGAAGCTATTTGGATTGGCTATCCAAATTT
Source organism: Shewanella sp. 3_MG-2023 (assembly GCF_030548765.1). Taxonomy (NCBI): domain Bacteria; kingdom Pseudomonadati; phylum Pseudomonadota; class Gammaproteobacteria; order Alteromonadales; family Shewanellaceae; genus Shewanella; species Shewanella sp. 3_MG-2023. The sequence goes on from NZ_JAUOSH010000037.1 coordinate 31,280, forward strand.
AACAGCTATTTGGATTAGCTATCCAAATTTAACAGCTATTTGGATTCATTAAACAGCTCACGTCCAATCAACATGCGGCGAATTTCTGAGGTTCCCGCACCAATTTCATATAACTTGGCATCACGTAATAAACGCCCTGTGGCATATTCATTGACGTAACCATTGCCACCTAGTAACTGAATCGCATCCAGTGACATTTTTGTGGCAAGCTCGGCGCTATATAAAATTGCGCCAGCAGCATCTTTACGGGTGGTTTCGCCGCGGTCACAAGATTTGGCCACGTTATAGATGTAGGATTTAGCAGCGTTCATGCCGGTGTACATATCGGCAAGCTTGCCTTGGACTAATTGGAATTGACCAATGGATTTACCAAATTGTTCCCGCTCGTGAATATAAGGCATGACAATATCCATACAGGCATTCATGATGCCTAACGGCCCACCTGATAACACCACGCGTTCGTAATCAAGGCCGCTCATCAGTACTTTTACGCCATTGTTAAGGCCGCCTAAGATATTTTCTTCAGGGACTTCACAATTCTCAAATACCAATTCACAGGTATTGGAGCCGCGCATGCCTAATTTATCGAGTTTTTGTGCGGTGCTGAATCCTTTAAAGGTTTTTTCAACAATAAATGCAGTGATGCCATGTGGGCCTTTGTCTGCATCAGTTTTGGCATAAATCACTAAGGTGTCAGCATCAGGACCATTGGTGATCCACATTTTGTTACCATTAAGAATGTAACGGTCGCCTTGTTTACGGGCGCTTAACTTCATTGACACCACGTCTGAGCCCGCATTAGGTTCACTCATGGCCAGTGCGCCGATATGTTCACCGCTAACTAATTTGGGTAAGTACTTGGCTTTTTGCTCAGCGCTGCCATTACGGTTAATTTGATTAACGCAAAGGTTTGAGTGGGCGCCGTAACTTAAGCCAATAGAAGCAGAGGCGCGGGAGATTTCTTCCATGGCGACGACATGGGCAAGGTAGCCCATATTCGCGCCGCCATACTCTTCAGGCACGGTGACGCCAAGGAGTCCCATCTCTCCTAGAACTGGCCACATGTGGTTAGGAAAAGCATTATCTTGATCAACTTGCGCCGCGATGGGCGCAATCTCGTTGCTGGCAAAATCATGTACGGCATCGCGAAGCATGTCCACGTCTTCGCCCAGGCCGAAATTAAGGCTTGTATAGAGTGATGTCATTGTCTTGTGTCCTGTTGAATATTAGCTATTTGCGCCGTGAAACTATCTTGTTCCTTAGGCTTATAATTTTTATATTGTTGCTGTTATTATTCAGTTAAACGGATCTTTTGCTGTCGATGATGAGTCGCTATTTAACACTTTCCTCTAGGGCTGACTTACATTGCTGCTCAGCAGAGTTCAGTTCCATAAGTACCACCTTGATATCGTCCATTTGCTGCTGCAAAGAAGCTTTTTTCTCTTCTACTAAATCGAGCATTGTTTGTAGTTGAGAAGTACTGCTTTTATCTGCATCGTAAAGCTCAAACAAACGACGGGTTTCCGCTAACGAAAAACCTAAACGTTTACCTCGTAATATCAGTTTTAAGCGCACACGATCTTTTAAACTATAGATACGTGTTTGACCGCGGCGCTTAGGTTTTATTAAGCCTTGGTCTTCATAAAACCGAATACTACGTGTGGTGATATCAAATTCCTTTGATAAATCACTAATTGAATAAGTGGATTGTGGGTTTAAATTTGCGCTCATCGTTTCACCAAAAGTACGTCTTTTGATGCAAGATATATGAAGTTTACGTAAAGGTAAAGTTTGTCGCCAGTTGCCAAGGCTGTTTTTGTTAAAAAACAATGTAAATACAGCTTGCCAAGGCCTAGGGATTACCGCGCGCAAGAATGGCGCAGTGACAGAATAGTGAATTCAATATTGTAGCAAAGACGCCATTAATTAGGTTAATAATTAATGGTGATTTTTAGTGCTAACTTATAATTATCATTAAGTTAGCATCATAACACTGAAGTTTTTATTTAAGTGTTATTGCTGAGATTTCTATATCCCTTGGTCTAATGGGGAAACTTTTTTAACCACGCCATAATGAAGTTAATTCAATATTACTCACGGTAAGTTATTTAAAGGTATGACTTAGCGTGAAAGGTCAATCGTTCAGTGGGGAGTAGCTTATGGCTGGTTTAGGGATTGAAATGCATCAAGATTCTTTACAGGATAAACAAGGGTTTTGGGGAAAGGCTGCCAAGGCCATTACCTGGGATAAGCTGTTTGATAGTGTGTTAGATGAGGCTAATGCGCCATTTTATCAATGGTTTGCTGGTGGCGAAATGAATACCTGCTATAACGCTGTTGACCGTCATGTGTTAGCTGGCCACGGTGATCGCATTGCCATTGAATACATAAGTCCTGTAACCCAAAATCAGTACAGTATTAGTTATCAAGAATTACTATCCCAAGTGAGCCGGTTAGCCGGTTACATGCAATCCATTGGCATTGAAAAGGGCGATAGAGTGGTCATTTATATGCCGATGGTGCCAGAAACCGCCTATGCCATGCTGGCCTGTGCCCGCATAGGCGCCATTCACTCTGTGGTGTTTGGCGGCTTTGCAGCCAATGAATTAGCCACCCGGATTAATGATGCTAAACCGAAACTTATTTTATCGGCATCTTGTGGTATTGAGCCGTCAGGCGTGGTGAAGTACAAACCGCTATTAGATGATGCCTTAGCTCAAGCGTCTCACCAAGTTGACCATTGCGTTATTCTCAATCGACCTCAATATACTGCAGACTTACAAAGCCCAAGGGACGTTGACTGGCAAAGTGCTGTGAGCCATGCATCGTCAGTGGATTGCGTCGCCGTTGAAGCGACCCATCCGCTGTATGTGCTTTATACCTCAGGTACAACAGGCCAACCCAAAGGCGTGGTGAGAGATAATGGTGGCCATGGGGTGGCGCTAATCTGGTCTATGAAGCACATATATAATATCGGCGCTGGCGATGTGTTTTGGGCTGCATCAGATGTGGGCTGGGTTGTGGGTCATTCTTATATTGTTTACGGGCCATTATTAGTTGGCGCAACAACATTGATGTATGAAGGTAAGCCCATTGGTACCCCCGATGCGGGGGCTTTTTGGCGGATCATCGAACAATATAATGTAAAAAGCTTTTTTACCGCGCCGACGGCCATTCGAGCCATTAAACGCGAAGATCCTGACGGAGCATTAGTTAAAGGTGTTGATTTATCGTGTTTAGGGCAAGTATTTCTTGCGGGTGAACGCTGCGATCCCGACACGCTCAATTGGGCCCAAGATAAATTGGCCAAACCTGTTATCGATCACTGGTGGCAAACTGAAACCGGTTGGCCAGTTGCGGCGAATTTGATGGGGATAGATCCTATCGAGATTAAAGCGGGATCGCCCGCAAGACCAGTACCCGGTTATCAGGTCGAAGTACTCGATGCCATGGGCGAGCAAGTTAGCGCCAATGAAAGTGGTAATGTGGTGATTAAACTGCCGTTGCCACCGGGTAACTTAACCACCTTATGGAACAACGATAAACGCTATGTGGAGAGCTATTTATCTATGTATCAAGGTTATTATTTAACGGGCGATGCGGGCTATATTGATGAAGATGGCTACCTGTATATTATGAGCCGCATAGATGACATTATTAACGTTGCTGGGCACCGATTATCTACTGGGCGCTTTGAAGAGGTATTGTGCCAACATTCAGCGGTTGCAGAAGCGGCGGTTATTGGGGTGCAAGATAAACTCAAAGGTCAGGTACCGTTAGGGCTAGTGGTACTTAAAAATGGCGTCGAGTTATCTGATGAAGTTTTATATCAAGAGTTACTAGCATTGGTGAGACATGAAATTGGCCCAGTGGCGTCTTTTCGATTAGTCAGCGCGGTGCAAAAACTGCCTAAAACCCGCTCGGGTAAAATCTTGCGTGCCACCATGCGTAAGATTGCTGACAATAACGAATATACTATGCCTGCCACTATTGAAGATCCGATGACGCTAGATATTATTCGCACGGCATTAACTAAGATGGGCTATGCTGATGCGTTGGCCAAGGAACTCACGGTTTAGTTTGTGTGTCATGTTAACAAACGAGCCTGATGGCTCGTTTTTTTATGGATAACGCCTTTTTATCGAATATAAAGATATTAAGGACTAAATTTGGTCTAAACTGAGAGTTAAGTGCTGATTTATAGTGTTATTTAATCAAACTGAGATGTTTTTTATTTTATAATCGGCAAGGGTATTCTATCTATCGTTAAACTAGATGTATTCTCGAATTCAGTTACTCGTGGCTGAAATTGAGAAAGATGACTGTTAACCAGTAAATATGACAAAGGTTTGATCAAGTTTTATGAACAACATTAAAGAACTGCCAGAAAAGATTAATACTAAAACCAGCAGACTATTTTGGTTAACCATTTTTACTGGTGGTATTTACCCGATAATTTGGTTATTTGCTAAGTATCCCAAAATGGATGCAATTACATCAATTCGCACCGCTGATGACGACTTTATTATCGCTATCGCGGTTTGCTTTGGCTTTGGTGGTGTGCTGTCACACAGTGCAATGGGGTTATTGAGTGGAGTAGGTAGTTTGTTACTTTTTGGCGCTTTCTTCTTGTACGTGTTTTGGTCATTTAGGGCCCGTTCTGCATTACAAGACTATGCCCATGTGAATTTTGGAATTGATTTCAAAATGAACAAGTTTTTCACCGTGGTATTTAATATTTTCTATATCAATTATTGCATTAATCGATTACCTGAAGAGCAGCAAAAAGGCCACCCAGCCTATGGCAAAGGCAGTATTAACATTACAGAGATTAAGTGAAGTAACAAGCTGATAAGGCCTTAAGGATAGATACAAAAAAGCAGACTATTTTTAATCAAATAGTCTGCTTTTTATGAATAAGTTTACTGAAAAACCTTGTGGTTATTATTTTTGATGCAACGGCATCAAAATTATTTATTGAACTCAGTAATAGCCTTTGCATTGTTTGCTCACCTAAATGTTGTGAGCATTGCTCGGCGTTTATGTCGCTGGTGTTTATTTTTCAAATAGACAGGCTTCATCGCTGCCATTGGCGCCCTGAGTAACCAGTTGTGCAATTTTATGTTTAACGCAATCAGTTAACTTGCGCTCTGATTTTCGGGTTTGCATATACAGGTTCATATTAGGCTTATTACGCATCAGTTCGGCGCGCTCTGTTTTCGGTATCATTTGCGCCCTAATTGCTTCATTTTGAGTTAAGTGATCAACCGCGCCTTGTGATACCACTAACGTGATGGCATCAGTGCCAACGAGGAAGTCACTAATTTCATTGAGATTATTGGTTTTGGCTGCAACGTCGAGCTCGCGTTTACGGCTATCGGCAAACTGTTTCAGTGGTGTGGCTTCAATGTCACTATTAAAGTGTAACACTTCGGTCAAAATAACCGGGTAGTTCAGCACTCTATCAAGAATAGGTTTGTATATCTCATTCCAAATTGGGTGCTCATCTCTTGCGACAATGAAGGTATCTCGCACTTCACATATTTTCTGATTTTGAATCCCTACATGGCTAGATGCTTGGCAACTTATCACCACATCACATTGGCTATTTAGCAGCATTTCTTCATCATTGGGACCATTGTCTTGCAGTACCGCTGATTTCACACAGGCGCTCATGCAACTACATTGATAGAGATTTCTTAGTAGGCCATTGGTGAAGCCCGATGGAGCATGGATAACAACTTTGTTATCAAGTTTGTCATTACTTTTATCAATTTCTTGGGCTAAGTCGAGGTGGTTTATCTCGATTTTTTTAATGATGGGGTAGAGCCGTTGTGCTTTATCGCTAATTTCAAGACCGGCTACTTTTTTGACAAATAAGGGGTCATCAAATGCATCTCGCAAGCGTGATAAACAGCGGCTTATCTTTGATTGAGGAACATTAAAAGCTTCAGCAGTGAGCTTGCCACTTTTAAATTCATATAGCCTTAAAAATACTAATAATGTCATGTAATCAAGATGCTGAAGCTTGTCTTGAGTGGTCGCGTTAATCATTGATTAGTTTCCGTAGCTGATGTGAATTTTTTGAATATACCAATTTCGGGGTATAGGTTGCAGGTTAATTGTAGTATTTATTAACCTAATCACATTTTTTAATGGAATTTATTCAAGAAGTGTTAATTGGCAGAGGGGTAAAATCTAATTTTAAATCATTAGCTTAATTGGTTAAAACTGGTGGATTTAGAGAAAGTACACTTTACCTATACAATTTAGGATTGCTGGTTAAGTGAACAGGTTTAAAGATTGATATGTGTTTTTAATGCCAGTAAAAGGAAATGCAAAATAACTTTTACTCGGATAAACAAAGCATCACTTCCTTATCTAAAGTTAAAAATCTAGATTAAGGTGTTGTCTTATATAAATAATTTTTTTCAGAGTCTTGTTGGTGATCTAATATGCCGCTTTTGGCAAAAGTGTATGCACGTATTATGACTGTAATTTAGTTACACAAATCAGTATAATCACCGTCCAAATGGATTCGCTATACGCGATTAATCTCTGCGACCTTTGGAAAATAATAAATGAATACCCTACCATTCAGTTCAGACATCGGCGTTATTGGCCTTGGTGTTATGGGCAAGAATCTCGCGTTAAACATCGTTGATAATGGCTACCAGGTTGCTGCTTTTGATTTAGATACTGTCAAAGTTAATGCTGCCATTAATCAAGAACAAGCGGAAAGAAAAGCCAATTCAGCCCCCCGAATGCTGGCTTGTAATAATCTTACCGAAATGCTGTCATCTCTAACTAAGCCACGTGTTATTGTGCTGTCAGTTCCTGCTGGTGGACCTGTTGATGGAGTGTGTAAATCATTAATTGAAGCGGGCATTGAGTCAGATGACATTGTCGTTGATACCGGTAATAGTTTATGGACTGATACTGTAGAACGTGAAGCACGTTATAAAGGTCAGTTTGTTTTCTTTAGCTCTGCAGTCTCTGGCGGTGAAGTTGGCGCTCGATTTGGCCCTTCTTTAATGCCAAGTGGTAATAAAGATGCATGGCAATACGTTGCACCTGTCTGGAATGCCATAGCAGCTAAAGTCGATCCAGAAACAGGGTTACCAATAGAGCGCTTTGAGCCAGGAAACCCTGTTATTGAAGGCGAGCCATGTACCACTTATATTGGCCCTGCGGGTTCTGGTCATTATGTGAAAATGGTACATAACGGCATTGAATATGCGGACATGCAGTTAATTTGCGAAGCATTTCAATTGCTTCATGACGGATTAGGCTTAAGTGCCCATGAAATTGGTGATATTTTCAATGGCTGGAATAATGGCAGCTTGAATAGCTATCTGATGGGGATAAGTGCAGAAGTATTGCAGCAAGACGATCCACTAACAGGCAAGCCATTAGTTGAGATGATCCTTGATAAAGCGGGTCAAAAAGGCACAGGCCTTTGGACTGCGGTAAGCAGTTTACAAATTGGTTGCCCTGCGCCTACGATTGCCGAAGCTGTTTATGCCCGCGCGGTAAGTACTCAAAAAGATTTACGAGTACAGCTTAACAGCAAACTTGCTGGCCCTGCGGTTGTAACCCTTTCTGATGCAGAAAAAGCAGCATTTATTGCTAACTTAGAAGATGCACTATATTGCGCCAAAGTGTGCTGCTATGCACAAGGGTTCCAGCTAATGGCAATGGCCGCGAAAGAGCAAAACTGGACTTTAGATTTTGCTGAAATAGCCAAAATCTGGCGTGCAGGCTGTATTATTCGTGCCACTTTCTTGCAAGAAATTACCAAGGCTTACCAAGATAATGCTGAGCTGCCGAACTTATTAATGGCTGATACCTTCAGTGCTAGCTTATCGGCTAAACATATGAATTGGCGTAAAACGGTTGCCGCATCAGTGATGCAAGGCACGCCAGCGCCATGTATTAGCTCGGCAATTGCTTATTATGATAGTTACCGATGTGAAACTTTGCCTGCTAACTTACTTCAAGGTCAGCGCGATTTCTTTGGTGCTCATACGTTTGAACGCACTGACAAGCCAGCGGGTGAAAAGTATCATTTAGATTGGAGTGCTAAAGCGCGCACCTTATCTAAAGTTTAAATTGCAAAAGCAGTTTAAGACTTATTGTAAATCAATAGATTAAAAAAGGGCTTCTACTAAATAGTAGAAGCCCTTTTTATTGGTGATATTTTATTATTGCGGCAAACTAAACACTAAACCTATGCTAAATAACAAGCTAAAAATCATTGTGAGTTTTGCGGTTCTGCCTAGAATTGGATTGAGTGCTTCACCACTGGTGTTACTGAACTCGCCACTTAACTGACGGGCATAAACGATGGAAAGCCCGGCGAGTAAAACCGGTAAACCAGCAAGGTAGCCCATCAGAAAACCGCCAATGATGAGCCCAAAGGGTAAATACACTAAGGCTTGATAAAGCACTCTTGCCTGAGCTTGGCCGATACGAACCGCTAAGGTGTTTTTGCCAGCTTTGGTATCAGTTTGGATATCACGGGTATTATTGACGAGCATAATCGCGGCATTGAACATACCAATGGCGCTGCCAAGTAACCAAGCGCTGATACTGGTTTCCCCAGCCTGTAAGTAATAACTACCTACTACGGCCACTAGTCCAAAAAAAACAAATGCGGCGATTTCACCTAAACCGTGAGAAGCTAATGGATACGGGCCGCCACTGTAACAGACGGCACCTAATAATGAGGCTACAGCTAAAATAGCGATAGGCCAACCACCGTGTAAAATCAGTGCTGAGCCGACGATAAGTGCGAGAATAAGACACAAAATCATCGCATTTCGAACACTGTTGGGAGATATCATGCCACTTTGGGTAACTCGAACTGGACCAACACGCTCATCGGTATCAATACCGTTTTTGTAGTCAAAATAATCGTTGGCTAGGTTTACGGCTATTTGCAATAAAATAGCACACAGCATCGAGATACAAGCAATTGTAAAACTAAAAAGTTCTAAATGTAGTGCTAAAATATTACCAATTAATAATGGACCAATCGCAGCCGGTAAAGTACGTGGTCTAATAGCTAAAATCCAAGATTGCATATAATTAAGGCTTCAGGGTGTTGATTTAAATTAGAATGGACTAATAGCATAGCAATTTTTTGAGATTTTGTACGGGGTTATGATCTCGCAAATGATGAAAAAGTTATGCTATTTTTTCTTCTAGGTAGATTTAATTTTATATGCGACTCAATTTACGATTAAATTTTCCAGTAACCAAGGTTATTAAGTTAACCTATGATATTAGTGATAAGTAAATAAACTGCTAGGAATATTATGAGCCAAGTATTAAATGACCTTTTGTCTTTGTTGTCTCTAGAGCGAATTGAATTAGGGCTGTTTCGCGGTCAAAGCCAAGACTTGGGTTTTGGTCATGTTTTTGGTGGCCAGGTGATGGGGCAAGCGCTGAGCGCTGCTAAGCAAACCGTCAGTGAAGATCGCCATGTGCACTCTTTACATTCTTACTTTTTACGAGCCGGTGATGAAAAGTTACCGATTGTCTATGATGTTGAAAATATGCGTGATGGTGGCAGCTTCAGTGCAAGACGCGTAAAAGCGATTCAGAAGGGTAGGCCAATTTTTTATATGACCTGTTCTTTTCAAGCTCCAGAGGAAGGCTTTGAACATCAAGCTGAAATGCCTAATGTCCCCGGGCCTGAAGGCATACTTAATCAGCAAGAACTTGCTGTGAGTATGCGAGATAAGATCCCAGCAAGAATACTTGAAAAGTTTATGACTGACTCACCGATTGAGATGCGTTTAGTTAACCCTTCGCACCCCATCGCGCCTGATTCCACTGAGCCCAAACGATATATCTGGATGCGTGCCAGTGGTAAAATCCCAACGGATCATAATGTACAAGAATATTTATTGGCTTATGCCTCTGATTTTAATTTTTTAGTCACCGCAGCTCAGCCTCATGGGGTTTCATTTTTAACGCCTGGCGTTAGGATGGCGACTATTGATCATGCGATGTGGTTCCATAGACCGTTTAACTTTTCTGATTGGTTGCTTTACAGTGTTGAAAGCAGCAATGCTAGCGGTGGTCGCGGTTTTGTAAAGGGGCAGTTTTTTGATCAACAAGGCCGTTTAGTTGCATCAGCAACCCAAGAAGGCCTACTTAGAATGACAAAAGGATAATTTATGAAATTTTCATTTAAAATGGCGATATTTTCGTTATTAACATTAATGCTAAGTGCTTGTGTCACCGTTCAACCTGAGCCGCCAGTGGTTATTAATGGCTATGCGGGCTACTTAGAAAAAATAGCCTTGCCTCAAGGCTGTAAAATCAATATTGCCATTATTGACTTTAATACCCCAGGTTCAATCATTTCACAAAAGACCTTCGATATTGCCAGAGCTCCAGTGCCGTTTAAGTTTACTTTACCTGCTGAAGGTATTGATGATGCGGTGGATTATGGGGTGGTGGCAATGATTACCTACAATGAGCAGGTAATTTTTCAAACCTATGAAAAGTTTCAAGTCATCCACAACGACAAGTTCACCACTGAAGTTGTGATGAAAAAAGTCCCTCATTAGTTTTCGTTAGGTTTAACTCACTCAACCTATAAATATAATGCCCTAAGAATCATTTTAGGGCATAAGTCACATCTTAATATTTCCGCCATTGCTTATGTTGGTTTTCGGGTAATAATCAAATTCTTCATCAATTTTTATTTAAGGCTTAAGTTGTGCCTGAATTGTCTGCATCTACAAGGACTAAAACCTGTCGGCCAAAATCTGAAATACGCTTAATTTGGGCTTTGTGCTTAGCATCTGTCGTGGTTTATATAAACCTATATGCCATGCAGGGGATGTTGCCATCCATTGCTGAACACTTTGAGGTTTCAGGTGCTAGAGCTACATTGATTCTATCTTTTACCAGTTTTTCACTGGCATTTTCATTACTGTTGTATGCGGTTATTTCCGATAGAGTCGGGCGGTTAATGCCGATCATGGTGAGTATGTGGTTACTCGCAGCCTCTAATATCTTACTGATTTTTGTACAAGACTTTGACTCTTTGTTGATGGTGAGGTTACTGCAAGGGGTTTTGTTAGCTGCCGTACCAGCCATTGCGATGGCTTATTTTAAAGAGCAACTGCCAGCGAGCTTTATGCTAAAAGCTGCAGGTATTTACATTATGTCCAATAGTCTTGGTGGTATTGGCGGACGCCTGATGGGTGGGTTATTGTCACAATACTTTGATTGGCAGTCAGCAATGATGGTGAATTTTTTGGTGACCTTAACGGGTATCGCCTTGGTGACTTATCTATTACCTCGATGTGAGCAAAAAAATGCCCCACAATTAGATAAGCAAAGTACCTTTTTGAAGATAAAACAAGATATTGGCGGCTTTGTTTATCACTTAACGGATCATCAAATGCGCTTAGTGTATGTCATTGGTGGCATAGCGTTTATGATGATGGTAAACCAGTTTAGTTTTATTCAATTACACCTCATGGCTGAGCCGTATGGGTTTAGTCGTTTCGGTGCGACATTAATTTTCTTATGCTATCTCAGTGGCACTTTTACTTCGTACTTATCTGCAAAGTGGGTGGTTAAATTTGGGGTGGAATTTTTATATCGCGGCGCATTAGTTGTGATGTTCTTGGGTACTTTACTGACCTTAGTTGATAATTTATTTGCTATCGTTATAGGCTTTTTATTAACAGCAAGTGGATTCTTTTTAACCCATAGCTGTTGTAACTCATTTGTGGCCATCAGGGCGTCCTCTCACAGGGCTAAAGCAACATCACTATACCTTTGTAGTTATTATCTCGGCGCAGCTCTTGGAGGGCCTTACTTGATGATGTTTTGGGTTCAAGCTGAATGGCAAGGTGTTGTTGTGGGTTCAGTTGGCTTATTGGTATTACTGTCGCTGGCTATATTCAGGTTGTCGCATTATCAAAGCCTAAGTAAAGCTGCTGTATAATGTCAGTCCTCTTGGGAAAATAATTTCGTCATTGTTTATAGAAGAAGCCTTAATGGCTTCTTTTTTTGTCTCAAATTTACAGTTAAATAAGACTTTATAAGCACAGAGTTGAATAGCGATTTAGTTAATGAATTTAATAAAGTCACTAATTGATGAATTGAATAGCAGGTTGTGAGTAGGCAGTGCTTAGTATTGGTTTGAATCGTTCTAGTTTGAAAGCTCTCTAAGGCGGATTTGAAGTTATCAATTGGAGGATTTTATAGTGTTTTCGCTTGGTTGCTGTAATTGGTGTGATCGAGTATATCCGTAATAGGATATATGATGGATAAGAGCTGTTTGAATTAGGTTACAGATATCGATGAGATATTAGCGATGAGTTCTTTTGGGAAATTTACTCATATTCGTCATTGGAGCTTTTTTAACACGCTACCAACTCGCCTAATTTTAGGCACAAAAAAACCACATTTAAGTGGTTTATGTTCTTTTAGAAAAAAGAAGGTGGTATCCCCTAGGGGATTCGAACCCCTGTTACCGCCGTGAAAGGGCGGTGTCCTAGGCCTCTAGACGAAGGGGACCCGGACTGGCGTTATACTCTACCAAAGAGTGAATAACTCATTAAGTTCTGTAGGCTAAAACTTAACGCTTGTTTTAAACTATCGAAATAAACCAATAATTTTAAAATTGTGGTATCCCCTAGGGGATTCGAACCCCTGTTACCGCCGTGAAAGGGCGGTGTCCTAGGCC
>NZ_JAUOSH010000038.1:0-38285 GCF_030548765.1 Shewanella sp. 3_MG-2023
CCATGCCGGTTTTCAAGACCGGTGCATTCGACCACTCTGCCATCTCTCCGAACGAGCGAGATAATAGCTATCTCACTGTCTGGTGTAAAGCATAAATTGTCATTATCTTTCTGTTTGACTATTTCGGCAGCAATTTTGTGGTTTGTGCTGCCATTTCGTACTCACTATTTGCGATCTGATACTAGTTATCCATTTTTACTGGGGTTAGGCCTTTAGCTCGATCTTCTATGGCATCTTCTAATTCAAACCCTGACTGCTTCCATGTACCCGCTTCTTCTGGATTAAATTTCTCTTTTGACCATTCAGCTGCTGACTCAACATTAAAGCTCGCTTCGCTCCATTGCTGTGATTGTTCAGCATTAAAGCCGCTCTTACTCCATTTTTGAGCTTTAGCTGCATCAAAGCCTATCGCTTTCCAATCTGCAATATCTCTTTCTGACATTCCTTTCCAGGTTGCTGGCGATGAAGCACAGCCATAGATAAGACACACAAAGATGGCACCGATTAACTTTTTCATTGAATACTCCCTTAACTGTAAGTGTACGTAATTGATGAAAAAACCATCAACATTAAATATAGTTAGCAGATATCACAGTTTCAAGTTAGCGATAGGGAATTATGAGATTAATAGCAAAACACCACGAAATGACTAACTAATAATGCTTTATTACGGGTGTTTTAATAAGTAGGCAGAGGTTTTAGGTATTAAAAAGGCCACATAGTGTGGCCTTTTGTGTCAAACAAGCACGTACTAAAACGTATTAACTACGCTGGCGGTTTGATTTAGGACGCGCTGCGGTAGTTTTGTGCTTACGCACGGCTCGGCGGATCTTAGCGCCTTTCACTTTAGCACGAGCGACACTGTGTTTATCAGTACCTAACATGGTGCGAGTTTCAGGCTCTAGACCTGCAACTTGGCGCAAGTAGTTTACTTGCTCCATATCCAGTTCAACCCAACCGCCACGAGGTAGTGACTTAGGTAGCTCAACCATGCCGTAACGAATACGGATAAGACGGCTAACTTGCACTTCTTGTGATTCCCATAAGCGGCGAACTTCGCGGTTACGCCCTTCTTTTAGGGTCACATGCCACCATTTATTAAGGCCTTCACCACCAGCAGCTTTGATGGTGTCAAAGTTGGCAGGACCATCTTCTAATGTCACGCCTTTACGAAGACGTTGAACTGCCGCTTCAGGTACATCACCAAATGTGCGCACCGCATATTCACGGTCAACTTCATTTGATGGATGCATTAAACGGTTAGCTAGTTCACCATCAGAGGTAAATAACAGTAAACCTGAAGTATTGATATCCAAACGCCCTACCGCTACCCAACGTGAGTCACGTATTGTCGGTAAACGTTCGAAAACCGTTGTTCTGCCTTCAGGATCTTTACGACTACAAATTTCACCTTCTGGCTTATGGTATGCCAACACACGACAAATAATGTCATCTTCGGTTTTGATGGTTATAGCACGGCCATCGATACGGATTTTAGCTTCTGCTTCAACGCGATCACCTAAGTTGGCAATTTCTCCGTCTACACTAACACGGCCTGCAGCAATCCATGCCTCCATCTCACGACGGGAGCCATGGCCTGCACGGGCCAAGACTTTCTGCAATTTTTCGCTCATCTAGTTCGACTCTTCTGTTTGTTGTGACGCCATTGAGACTTTCTCAAATAACGCCTGCAATGACTCTTCATCCGATAGCGACGGTAAGTCTGCTAGGGTTTTCAAGCCAAAATATGATAAAAATTCACTGGTGGTGGCATAGAGTGCCGGTCGCCCAGGCACTTCTTTATGACCCACTGTTTTTACCCAGTGTCTATCAGCTAAACTCTTTATTATGTGGCTGCTGACGGCCACACCTCTTACATATTCAATATCACCGCGAGTAACTGGTTGCCTGTATGCAATTACTGCTAAGGTTTCTAAGGTCGCACGTGAATATTTAGGGGATTTCTCTTGCCACAATGGTTGTAAGAATTCACTTAACAGCTCTTGGGTTTGAAAGCGATAACCACCAGCCACTTCGACCAGTTGTACCCCACGCTCTTGATAATCTTGTTGTAATTCATCGAGGCATTCTTTAATGCGTGCTCGAGAGACATCAAATTTCACTAATACTGTGTCTTTTAATGCTTTTACGGTTAGTGGTTTACCCAACACAAATAAACTGGCTTCGATTAATTGTTTTAATTGAATCATGTTTATTTGCATGGTCATCCTTTATCGTATCTTGTGCAATGCAGCTTAAAACGCTTTGACATAAATGGGGGTTAACGGCTCGTTTTGAACCAAATCAACCAATAGCTCTTTAACCAGTTCCATTAAAGCTAAAAAGCTCACTACCACGCCAGCTCGGCCTTCACTAATGTCAAATAAATCAGTAAATGGCACATAATGCTCGGTCGATAGTAAAGCTAATATCTGACTCATGCGTTCACGGGTCGATAATAGCTCGCGTTTTACATGGTGATGTTCGTTGGCATCAATTCTTTTGAGTACCTCTGAAAATGCTTGAGCAATATCAACTAAAGACACTTCAGGTGGCATCACCATTGGTTTTACATTGGGCGAGAGTGTCGCTTTCGCTAAAAATACATCTCGCTCTAGCCTCGGAAGTTCATCTAAATCAGCTGATGCCTGTTTGATAACTTCATAAGCTTTCAATTGACGAATCAACACTACCCGAGGATCTTCATCATCGTCTTCTTCGGTTGCCATTTTAGGCAACAGTAGTCGTGATTTTATCTCGGCTAATGTGGCTGCCATGACTAAATAATCAGCGGCAAGCTCTATTCGCGCTTCGGTTAAAATTTCAATATAAGCTAAATATTGGCTGGTGATTTTTTCTATTGGTAAGTCAACAACGTCGAGTTTTTGCTTACGAATTAAGTACAACAATAAATCTAGCGGGCCTTCGAATGTTTCTAAAAACACCTCAAGGGCTTCAGGAGGAATGAATAAATCATTAGGCATTGCGTCAAACGCTTCGCCTCGAACAACCGCTAAAGGTAAACTTTTCTGGATACCTTGCATTGTCGTCCCTTAATTTAATGATTAAAATCAGCTTTCTAAGTCAAATAACTTATTAAACTACATTACTACTGTTTGGCTATATCTGTTGTATTTCACAAAGATTAAACTTATATCAACTAAGTATTCAGAAAATATCTGCATCTAATTTTAGCGAGAAATTACCAAACGCGCGATTATACGCACTATTGACTGTGGTTGAAACCACTATCAATCAAACTTGTGCATTCAACCGTTGCAAGGGTTATTCAAAAATACTGGTATCGCCGGCGCCTTGACGAATTATATCGATATCGCCTTCAGACATATCTATAACCGTGGTTTGATTTTCAGCAAGGTAACCACCATGAATAATAGCATCGACATTGTGCTCTAAAATATCTCGAATATGCTCAGGATCAGACTCAGCAAATTCTGCATCTGGCATCACTAAACTGGTAGACATAATTGGCGCTTCTAACGCTTCCAATAATGCCAGTGCAATTAAATTGTTTGGCACACGAATACCAATGGTCTTTTTCTTGTCACATTGTAGTCGACGCGGCACTTCTTTACTGGCTTTAAAGATGAAGGTATAAGGCCCAGGTGTGCAGCTTTTCAATAAGCGGTAAGCTTGATTATCCACTCGAGCGAAATTGGCTAATTCTGATAAATCGCGACACATTAACGAAAAATTATTGTCGTTATCAATCTTACGAATGCGCGCCATACGGGTCATGGCATCTTTTTCACCGATCATGCAGCCCAGTGCATAACCTGAATCGGTAGGATAAACAATCACCCCACCTTGTTTTAAAATATTAACCGCTTGGCTAATTAATCTCGCCTGCGGGTTTTCATCATGTATATAAAAAAATTGGCTCATGTTCGCTCCGTCCAAGATTCTGCTTGCCACACCCACTGTATTCCAGCAGGTTGGAATAAATTTTTACCCAACTCAATCCAATTACTTGGAAAATGAAAATCACTGCCAATTGACCCCATTAGGTTATTCAAATGACTTAATGCGACCAAGTTGGCTCTATCATCAATACTTTGTTGTCCTAATACGACTTCCATCGCATCACCGCCCGCTTCTTTATATTCACGGACTAATTTTTTAAGCCATTTAGCAGATAGCTTATACCCGCTTGGGTGAGCTAATACCGCAACGCCACCACTACGGTGAATAATATTAATCGCGCTGGCCATATCGCCCCAATTATTGGGAACATAACCGGTTTTATTGCGGGCTAAATACCGTTTAAAAACACTCGGCATATCTTTGGCATAGCCTTTTTCAGCTAACCAGCGCGCATAATGGCCTCGACTGATAGCTGCGCCTGCTGCAAATTTTTGTGCGCCTTCATACGCACCTTCAATACCCGCCTTAGCTAAACGAATACCAATGTCTTTAGCCCGTTGCTCACGTAATTCACGTTGGTTTGTTAAAAACGCAAGTAGCGCAGCATCGGTAATATCCAAATTTAAACCGACAATATGAATATCAAAGTTATTCCAACGAGTTGAAATTTCAACGCCATTAATCAGTTTTAATGGCGTGGAATGTTGGTTATTGTATTGATGCGCTTCAGCCAATCCAGCAACGGTGTCATGATCAGTAATAGCGAACATTTGCACGCCTTTATCAATGGCACGTTCAACAAGTTCAGCAGGAGTGAGTACGCCGTCAGATGCGGTCGTGTGGCTGTGAAGATCGGCCAATAGGGAGTCTGTTATCATTAGGTTATTGTACTTTAAACTTTGTTAGAATGCTTAGCCATCTAGCGTTTATTTGCTACATATACATCAAATTGCTACTGCTTTAGTCGCTAGTTGTAAAAAAATAATAAATTTGAGAAATATTCAATTGACTTTATAAGCCAGCTAAGGTCTTCTATAGCTAGTTACAGAATATAAAACCCATTATAAATGACTTCGCAGTGAAATGACCTGCAAATGACATAAAGAGAACCTTTTTAAATGACAAACTTTAACGCGTTAAACATCAGTTGGTGGTGGCACTTCCCAAATTAACGGGTGGTGTGAAGCGTTGTGGTTATTTAAATAACACAAGATTTTACTAAAAAGCCCGCAGAGATGTGGGCTTTTTTGCTATTTACGGCTTGCACTCTCAAATAAAACTAACGCAATCCAAGCTAAAATGAAGAGAACAGAGTATGAAAAAGCACACTATAAGCGAGGCGCAATAAGCATTATGGAACATCAATTTGCCCATGTGGTAACCCAAAAGCAGACCTTAGCATATCACGCTGACCCGCTTAGTCTTTATCAGCATATTACTGCTAATGCGCCGCATACTATGTTGTTAGAGTCAGCAGAAATAGAAAGCAAAGATCATCTTAAAAGTATTGTATTGACCCATGCAGCCATGATGGTCCGCTGTGATGGTTACCTGCTCACCTTTACTGCATTAACTGATAACGGCGCCAGCTTACTTACGCCAATCAGTAACTTTTTCCAATCCAGTGAGCAACAACGCCAAGATAATGTTATTACCATTCATCTTGCTAAAGCCAAAGAGCTACAAGATGAAGATGCCCGCTTAAAGTCCACCTCACCCCTTGATGGTTTAAGAATGTTTGTCCAGCACATACAAACTGATCAAAGTGATGCTTTTGAGGACTTATTTTTAGGCGGTGTGTTGGCCTATGACTTGATTGATACGGTAGAGCCGCTACCTGATGTTCCTAATGCCGACAACGATTGCCCTGATTACTTATTTTATTTAGCTGAAACCTTAATCTTGGTTGACCACCAAACCCAGCAAGCCGACATTATTACTCATCAATTTTTCGACAGTGCAGCTCAAGCCTCGTCACTGCTTGAGCGAGTTACTCAGCTTAAAGCCAATTGCCAAACATTGGCAGCAGTTGCGCCATTGGTCAGTATTGATGCCCCGACTCAAGTCAATATCAGCGATGAAGCCTTTAAACAAACCGTGGTTGATTTAAAAGAGCACATTGTTGCTGGCGATATTTTCCAGGTTGTCCCCTCACGTAGCTTTAGCTTGCCTTGCCCTAATACTCTAGGTGCATACCGCGCATTAAGACTGACTAACCCAAGTCCATACATGTTTTACTTTCGTGGTCCTGATTTCACTTTATTTGGCGCATCACCTGAAAGTGCCCTTAAATATGAAGCCGCCACCAATCAAGTTGAAATCTACCCTATTGCGGGTACCCGCCAACGGGGTAAAACTGCCGATGGCCAGATTGATTTTGATTTAGATAGCCGTATTGAACTTGAACTGCGCCTTGATAAAAAAGAGCTCTCTGAGCACTTAATGTTAGTGGATTTGGCCCGTAACGATATTGCTCGTATTAGTCAAAGCGGCAGTCGTAAAGTGGCCGAGTTATTAAAAGTTGACCGCTACTCTCACGTGATGCATTTGGTGAGTCGGGTGACAGGTCAATTACGCGAAGATTTAGACGCACTACATGCCTACCAAGCAAGTATGAATATGGGCACCTTAGTTGGCGCGCCTAAAGTTCGTGCTTCACAGTTAGTTAGACAAGCTGAACAAGCTCGTCGTGGCAGTTATGGCGGCGCTGTCGGTTACCTTAATGGTTTAGGTGATATGGATACCTGTATTGTGATCCGCTCAGCCTTTGTTAAACATGATGTTGCCCATATTCAAGCTGGTGCGGGTGTGGTGTTTGACTCCGATCCCCAAGCTGAAGCCAACGAAACCCGCCAAAAAGCACAAGCCGTTATTTCAGCAATTAAAATGGGAGGCGGACTATGAGCACTCTTTTAAACACAACTGCCAGCCAAGACAATAATATGAAATTGTATTTACTCGATAACTTCGACTCATTTACCTATAACTTGGTGGATCAATTCCGCTGCTTAGGCTTTGAAGTGATGATTTATCGTAATGATGTCAGTGCTGATTATTTAGCAGAAAAGCTAATAAGCGAAAACGGTAAAGCCGCATTAGTATTATCTCCCGGCCCCGGTGCGCCTCACGAAGCAGGCTGCATGATGGAGCTTATTGCAAAAGTGGCGGGTAAAGTCCCTATGTTGGGAATTTGTCTGGGTCATCAAGCCATGGTTGAGCATTACGGCGGTAAAGTCGAACGCGCTCCTTTTGTCGTTCATGGTAAAGCCAGTCCAACCATTCATAATGGCGAAGGTGTATTTGCTAACCTGCCTTCACCTCTGCCCGTTGCCCGTTATCACAGCTTAGTCGCCACTCAAGTGCCGGCATGTTTAGAGGTCATTGCCAGTACAGATGATATGCCAATGGCAATTTTGCATCCTCAAGATAAAGTGGTGGGTTTTCAATTTCACCCAGAATCAATATTAACCACTTTAGGCAGCACCTTATTAACGCAAACGCTTACCTACCTAACTCAAACATCTGCAGATGTTGATACGTCAGCTAGTGTTGATTCACCAGTTAAAGGAGCCCTGTAATGGCTGAGCTACAACCACTTTTAGACTCGCTATACCAAGGTAATGCCCTTACTCGCGGCCAAAGTGCGCAATTATTTAGTGCTATTGTTGCTGGCGAAATGGATCCCGTCGCCATGGCGGGCATGTTAGTGGCGCTAAAAATGCGCGGCGAAACCATTGATGAAATAACAGGTGCTGCAGATGCGCTGCGTCGAGCGGCTAAACCTTTCCCACGAAGCGCATCGTCGTTAAGCCAAGGCGTAGTCGATATTGTTGGCACAGGTGGCGATGGCCATAACACCATTAATATCTCTACTACCGCGTCTTTTGTTGCTGCAGCTGCAGGAGCAAAAGTCACTAAACATGGTAATCGCGGCGTATCGAGTAAATCGGGCGCATCTGATGTGCTATCGCACTGCGGCATAGCCTTAACCATGAGCCCTGAATCTGCCAGTAAATGTGTTGATGATTTTGGTTTATGTTTCTTGTTTGCGCCCCATTACCATGCCGGTGTAAGACATGCTGTGCCTGTAAGGCAAGCCCTTAAAACTCGCACCATTTTTAATATTCTAGGCCCGCTGATTAATCCAGCAAAACCTGAAGCCATGTTACTTGGGGTGTATTCACCGAAACTAATCGCGCCGATTGTCAATGTGCTTAATGCCTTAGGCGTGAAACGTGCAATGGTGGTGTATGGCAGCGGTTTAGATGAAGTTGCGTTACATGGCGAAACCCAAGTAGCTGAGCTTAATGATGGCAAAATTCGTTTTTATAAATTGACCCCACAAGACTTAGGTGTTGAGCCTGCAGAAATTAAAGCACTAGAAGGTGGTGAGCCAAGTGACAATGCCCTTATCACCCAAGCAATTTTAAAAGGTGAAGGCCAACCTGCTCATCGTGACGCTGTCGCCATTAATGCCGGCTGTGCGCTTTATGTCAGCGGTGTGTGTGACACGGTACAGCAAGGCACAGCGTTAGCACTTGAAACCATCAACAGTGGTAAAGCTTATGAAGTATTAACCCAACTCGCTGCAGCAAGCCAACAAGAGGATGCGAAATAATGACTACCACTAACTCTGGCGCTAATACAGCGGATAAAGAATCAAACGTATTAACCAAGATTGTTGATACCAAAGTAGCGCATATTGCCTCATTAAAATTGCGCTACCCTGAAGCCAGCTTACAGCCAAAAATTTCAGACCGTAGTTTGTTTGATGCGCTTAAGGCACCCAATGCCGGTTATATTTTTGAATGTAAAAAAGCCAGCCCTTCTAAAGGCCTCATTCGCCCTGTGTTTGATGTTGAAGCCATTGCCGACATTTACGTCAAATATGCCGCCGGTATTTCAGTATTAACCGATGAGCAGTTTTTCCAAGGCGATATAGACTATATTCCGTTAGTACGCGCTCGCGTTAGCCAACCTATTTTATGCAAAGACTTCTTTGTTGACCCATACCAAATCAAGCTTGCGGCTCATCAAGGCGCCGATGCAGTGCTATTAATGTTGTCAGTACTTGATGATGAGCAATACAAGCTTTTAGCCGCTGAAGCCGCAAAATACAATTTAGATGCCTTAACTGAAGTCAGTAATCAACAAGAGTTAGACCGAGCAATTGAACTTAATGCCGCTATTATCGGTATTAATAACCGTAACTTGCGTGACTTAAGTACCGACCTTGCCATGACAGAAGCCTTAGCGCCGCAAATTCCAGCTGACCGAGTTATTATTAGTGAGTCTGGCATTTACACCAACCAACAAGTTAAGCGATTAAATCCACTGGTTGATGGCTACCTTGTTGGCAGTTCAATTATGGCCCAAGATGATATTGATTTAGCCTGTCGTCAGCTCATTTTTGGCAATAATAAGGTGTGTGGTTTAACCCGTTTTGAAGACATTAGCGTGGTAGCTCAAGCGGGCGCGGTATTTGGCGGATTAATCTTTCATTCAAAATCGCCACGTCATGTCAGCGTTGAACACGCGGCAGACCTTGTTAACCAAAGCCAGCAAGCAGGCATTGGACTTCATTTTGTCGGCGTATTTGTCAATCAAGCCAATGCTGAAATCGTTGCAACCGTCAAGGCTGTTGGTTTAAAGGTAGTGCAATTACACGGTAATGAAACCAGCGCCGACATAAGCGAGCTAAAACAATTACTCGCAAGCGCCAAGCTTGATTGCCAAATTTGGAAAGCGGTGAGCGTAGAAAGCAGCACCAATACCGTTGGCGATAAAGCACAAGGCTGTGGCCGATACTTATTCGATAGTAAAAATAGTGCTGGATTTGGCGGCACCGGCGAGACATTTAACTGGCAAGGGTTACTCGATTCATCAGTTATAACAGCGACTGAACGAGATAACGCCATGCTTGCAGGTGGGCTGACACCCGAAAATATATTTGAAGCCAACCAGCAAGGCTTTTATGGCTTAGATGTTAATTCAGGGGTTGAATCTGCGCCCGGAATTAAAGATGCACACAAAATTAATTTAGCCTTTAACGCCATTAGAAAGAATTAGTGCCATTAGGCAAGACTGAATGGCAAAGCGCCTGCTAAACAACAAAATTAAACAGAATCATTAAGGAATACCCATGACAAAGCTTAAGTTAGACCCTTATTTTGGTGAATATGGCGGCATGTATGTGCCACAAATTCTAGTCCCTGCTCTTAAGCAACTAGAAACTGCCTTTGTTGATGCTCAAGAAGATCCTGAGTTTCAAAAAGAGTTTACTGATTTACTGAAAAACTATGCTGGCCGCCCAACTGCGCTGACATTAACCCGTAATTTAAGCCCTAACCCAATGGTAAAAATTTACCTAAAGCGTGAAGACTTACTCCACGGCGGCGCCCATAAAACTAACCAAGTATTAGGTCAGGCATTACTGGCAAAACGTATGGGTAAAAAAGAAATTATTGCAGAAACCGGAGCAGGCCAACATGGCGTTGCATCGGCATTAGCCTGTGCGTTATTAGGGCTTAAATGTAAAGTTTACATGGGCGCTAAAGACGTTGAGCGTCAATCACCTAACGTATTTAGAATGAAGTTAATGGGCGCAGAAGTTATCCCTGTCACCTCAGGCTCAGGTACCCTTAAAGATGCTTGTAATGAAGCCATGCGTGACTGGTCTGCAAGTTATGACAAAGCACATTACTTATTAGGCACAGCTGCTGGGCCGCATCCATTTCCGACAATTGTACGTGAATTTCAGCGCATGATTGGTGAAGAAACTAAACAGCAAATTCTTAAAAAAGAAGGCCGTTTACCAGATGCCGTGATTGCCTGTGTCGGTGGAGGTTCAAACGCCATTGGCATGTTCGCTGACTTTATTGATGAAAAAGACGTTGAGCTTATTGGCGTTGAGCCGGCAGGTAAAGGCATTGATACCCCAATGCACGGCGCGCCGTTAAAGCACGGTAAAACTGGTATTTTCTTTGGGATGAAAGCGCCGCTAATGCAAAATAGCGATGGCCAAATTGAAGAATCATACTCAGTGTCAGCAGGTCTTGATTTCCCATCTGTTGGTCCACAGCATGCTTATTTAAATTCAATTGGCCGCGCTCGATATGAGTCAGCAACCGATGATGAAGCCTTAGAGTGTTTCCAGTTATTGGCTCGCACTGAAGGGATTATCCCAGCATTAGAGTCAGCTCACGCGATCGCTTATGCCGTACGATTAGCAAAAGAGGCAACCAAAGAAACCATTTTAGTGGTTAACCTTTCGGGCCGTGGTGATAAAGATATTTTCACCGTCTCTGACATTCTAGAACAACGTGCTTCAGCTGATGCTGCGAAATAAGGAAATCAACATGTCTGTAAATAATACCAATCGTTATCAAGCTGCTTTCGCTGAATTAGCCGCTAAAAAACAAGGCGCTTTTGTGCCTTTTGTGACCTTAGGCGATCCATCGGTTGAAGTATCACTTAACATCATTAAAACCCTAGTGGATAACGGCGCTGACGCATTAGAGTTAGGCTTTCCGTTTTCAGATCCATTAGCAGATGGCCCTGTGATCCAAGGCGCAAACTTACGTGCCCTAGACTCTGGCACCACAGTGGCTGATTGCTTTGCGCTGCTCACCCAAGTGCGTGAGTTATACCCAGATATGCCTATTGGCTTATTGTTATACGCAAACCTTGTGTTTACTAATGGCATTGATGCGTTTTATAGCAAAGTGCAACAAGCCGGTGTTGATTCTGTGCTAATTGCGGACGTGCCCGTTGAAGAGTCAGCTCCCTTTAGTGAAGCTGCTAAAAAACACGGGATCTCGCCAATTTTTATCGCCCCGCCTAATGCTGATAGCGACACCTTAAAAATGGTCAGCGTTGAAGGTCAAGGCTATACCTATTTGTTATCTCGTGCTGGGGTAACAGGAACAGAGTCAAAAGCTGGCCAGCCCATTGATCAAATACTCGCTAAACTGGCTGAATATAATGCACCGCCACCATTATTAGGTTTTGGTATTGCTGAGCCAAGCCAAGTCAGTGAAGCTATTAACGCTGGCGCTGCTGGCGCAATTTCAGGTTCTGCTGTAGTGAAAATCATTGAGCGAAACCAGCACGATGAAGCGGCATTGCTACAACAGTTAGCTGAATTTACCCGTAATATGAAAGCGGCGACGCATAAGGGCTAATTGAGTAAGCTTACAAGTCAACGGACATAAACTGACGTTAATTAAAGCAAAACATTGAAACTAAATATGCCGTAATCCAATAGGATTGCGGCATTTTTTTATATTAATGGGGCCAAACATACACAGCGCCAATACCGATCCTCAACGATCAATAAAAACTTATCAAAATTTCCCCAAGTTCAGCCGAACGACGGCGAATCAACTTCAGATCAGCTGCGGTAACTGCTACACTTTGAGCCATTATTTTCCTTTAGCAAACGGACTGCTAACACTTACTTTTAGGTTATTGCATCTAATGAAACAACTGCTTGATTTTCTGCCATTGGTTATCTTTTTTACCGTCTATAAATTTTATGATATTTATACTGCAACAGGTGCGCTAATTGCTGCCACAGCCGTGCAGCTTATCGTGACTTATTTGCTCTATAAACAAGTCGAAAAAATGCATTTTATCACCTTTGCCATGGTGACCTTTTTCGGCACCTTAACCTTAGTGTTCCATGATGACGCATTCATTAAATGGAAAGTCACCATAGTCTATGCCTTCTTCGCCATCGCATTACTTGTCAGCCAGTTAATTGGCAAGCCAATTTTAAAAAGCATGCTTGGCAAAGAAATGAAGTGTGCTGATAACATTTGGGCCAACGTCACTTGGTATTGGGTTACCTTCTTTGTTGCCTGTGGTTTGGCTAATATCTATGTTGCCTTCAGTTTGCCGCTAGAAACCTGGGTCAACTTTAAAGTCTTTGGCTTAAGTGCATTAACACTGGTCAATACTGTTATTACCGTTGTGTATCTGTATAAACATATGGAACATGATGAGTCTGAACAAGCAAAATAAACTTAAGGAAACTTACTTATGTGGTACATGATTTCGTCACAAGATGTTGAAAACAGTTTAGAAAAGCGCATGGCTGTCCGCCCTGCTCATTTAGCGCGCCTAGAAGCATTGGCTGGCGAAGGTCGTTTGCTTGTTGCAGGCCCTCATCCTGCTATTGATAACGAAAATCCTGGTGAAGCAGGCTTTACCGGTTCGTTAGTAGTTGCTGATTTTGAGTCATTAGTCGCTGCACAAGCTTGGGCAGATGAAGACCCGTATATTGCAGCGGGCGTTTATGAAAAAGTTATCGTTAAGCCATTTAAAAGAGTACTGGTTTAATGAAAATAGTCTCATTTAACATTAATGGTATTCGAGCACGTTTGCATCAGCTGCAAGCGTTAATCGACAGCCACCAGCCTGATGTTATTGGCCTGCAAGAAACCAAAGTCCACGATGAAGCATTTCCAGTCGCTGACGTTGAAGCAATGGGTTATCACGTACATTATCACGGTGGTAAAGCCCATTACGGTGTGGCTATGCTGTCAAAAGCTGAACCTGTTGAAGTCATTAAAGGTTTTAGTAGCGATGCAGAAGATGCCCAACGCCGGATGATCATGGGTAAGTTTACTCAAGCTAATGGCCGTATTCTAACGGTGATAAATGGCTATTTCCCACAAGGGGAGAACATCAGCCATGAGACTAAATACCCTGCTAAACGCAAATTCTACCAAGACTTAATGCAACACCTTGCCGATAACCACACCCCAGATGAAGATATCGCGATTATTGGTGATATTAATATTTCACCGATTGATTTAGATATTGGTATTGGTGAAGTGAACGCCAAGCGTTGGCTTAAAAGCGGTAAGTGCAGTTTTCAACCTGAAGAACGTGAATGGTTAGCGACATTAAAAGACTGGGGCTTTGTTGATAGTTTCCGTGAATTACACCCAGATCGCACTGAGCGTTATTCTTGGTTTGATTATCGCAGTAAGGGCTTTGTTGATAACCGCGGTTTACGTATTGATGTGGTGATGGTGACCAAATCTATGTTGCCAAGGCTGACTGAATCAGACGTAGATTACGATTTACGCGCGATTGAAAAACCATCAGATCACGCCCCGATTTGGAGTACTTTTTCAGACTAGTTTTCTGATGCGAATGTAAAACCTTAAGGTTGGCATTCCTATGTTTTGTCCTAAAAAGCCTAACTACACCTTGAGTATATAGTAGTTAGGCTTTTTGATAACTGCCTCGCTTTAAATGACCAAGGTGGCTTTATTGATGCCTAGATTAATCAGCATAAGTTTCAGTTGATGCACAAACTTTGTTTCGGCCAGATTTCTTAGCTTGATACATGGCATGGTCAGCATCAGCAATCAGTTTATCTAATGATGTACCAGAAGTGCTGAAGTCACTCACCCCAAAGCTGCCACTTATCTCAAAATTAAACCCTGTTTCATCAGTGATGATTGCATTAAGTTTGGCTCGGTAGGTTTCAGCTATGACTAATGCATCGCTTATGCTGCAGTTGGGCAAAAACAAACAAAACTCTTCACCGCCAACACGGGCAAAAATATCTTTATTACGGACTATTTCTTTGCACTCTGAAGCGACCATTTTTAATACCCAGTCCCCAGTTTTATGGCCATAACTGTCATTGATGTTTTTGAACCTGTCTAAGTCAAACAATATACAGCTGCCTGACTGCTTGAGGTTATTACACCGAGCAATCGCAACAATGGCTTTTTGAGTAAAATAGCGACGATTAAACAATCCGGTTAGGCCATCATTTTGCGCTAGATGGCGCAGTTTCTTTTGCGTCGATTTGGTTCTAAAAATCATTCCAAGTAATACGGTGACACACAAAATAAGCAGTGCGATAAATAAACGGTTATTTTCTGATTCAACGGTATCAATCTTTTGTTTTAGCAATAATAAATTGTTTTGTTGGCGTAAAAACTCAATATTATTTTGTTGCTCAGCAGCTCGATGTTTTGCGAGTTGAAAAGCTAAGTGTTTGGCTTTTATATCATTCAAGTAAGCCTTATCCGCTTCGGCAAATTGTTGATAATATTTAAGCGCCTCAATGGGGTTATTCGCTTGTTCAGCAAGGCTATACAATATTTTATTAGCAATCACTTCTGGTTCTGAACTGCCTAAAGTTTCAGTATAAGTTAATGTCTTTAAAGCCATTTCTTTAGCCTGCTGGTTTTCACCTAAGTCGAAATAGGCTTGAGCAAGCAATCCATGGTAATAGGATAATATTGGGGTGTATTGGGTTTGCTCAATCATCGATTGGTGTTTTAGCAATAGCACTAACGCTTTCTGATGATAATTTTGCTTAATTAATAATGAAGCCTTAGAGGTATAAATCGCGCTCAGCACCACAGGCTCCTCTGCTTGTTCGCAAGACTCAATGGCATCATTAAAAAGTGGACTGTCGTAGTCAAGTAAATTGAGCTTAGATTTAGCTTCTAATGAAAGCTGCGCCGCCATGCAGTGATTACGGCCTTTTGTGACGTAATCAGATAGCTTACTGGCATATTCTTCACCTAGCTCATATTGACCAATTTGATTATAAAAAATGGCATTAATGAGTAATCCACGTTGTTTATTTTCGTTATCTACAATATCGGGCAATAAGCTTTGGCTAATGAGCAGATGCTTTAGGCCTTGATTCCAATCTTTCGATATAGCATAGATGTTAACCAGTGATATCGTTGCCCGAAATCTAATCGACGTGGATGTTTGATCGTTATCAACAATATCGGTATAAAGCGCTATCGCGCCTTTAAAGTCACCTTTAAATGATTTTTGATAAGCCAGCAAGTATTGATAATGGTCTTGTTGTTGCTGAGACAGCTGTGCTTGTTCTAGTTCTGATAATATTGTCTGAAACGTTTCTGGGTGACTACTGCGTAGATTATCAGCCTTAACTAACAAATCATCGATGTAATTTGCGTTTAGCGATGTTGAAATAAATAGCGCGAAAATAAAAACAAACTTTTTCATCAACTTTAGATCCATTTTTATTTTCGCCTGTAAGTTATGCTGATAGCTATTTAAGCTGAGAGTTTGATATTTGAAATGGTGTTATCTGTATCTTTTGGCTGGCTTTCATCAGCAGGTTTGTCATCCTCTGTCGGCTTGTCACTTTCAGCCGGGACCATTAAACAAACAATATCAGGGCAAATATCGAGCTGTTTTTCTAAGCTAGTAATGTCATTATTTGATAAAGCCAGTTTTAACTCGGGAGTTAAGTTAGAGGTTGAAATCGCATCCGCTAATGAAAGTGGATTTTGTAAGTCCGCATCTTGGCCCATACGCTCGAGTAATTGAATAATGTTTGACATGTTTTCTCCTTAAAATGATGTCTTGTAAATCCAGCTTATATTTACAATTTAGCTTGCTTGGTGGTGACTTAATTGAGCTTCTAGCTCAAGCAGTCGAGTTTGTAATTTGGTATTAACTTTCATACTTTCTGAAGGTGGGATCACCAATGTGGTATGTTGATGGATAGCAACTTGGGCTAGTTCGTTAACTGGGATATGCTGTTGGCGAACCTTATCAATCGGCAAAACTGCCGCTTCATATAATATTACCGAATGGTCTGCAGGATAAGTTTCAAGTAACAGTTCAACTAACAGTTGCTTATGGGCTTGTCCTGTCTCAAGTCGCTGTAATGACTTATCGCCAGCCACACCCACTTGCCATAATATTAAGTAAGCAGATGCATCAATTTTACGTTGATAGAACATAAATTGACTTGCTTCAAAATGCTGACAACCAACGCGACCAGGGTCGATGCCTAAATCAGCGTATAAACAGTCTTCAGCAGAAATGCCAGGGATCATCTTGGCAGCAAAACCCTCTTGTTTTGCCTGTTCGATTGCAACATGGGGAGCTTGAGCGAATACGCCTGGGTGGCCGTAAAAAGCGCCAACGACTTTTTTACCCGCTCTGACTTGTGCGAGCATGGCATCAACCATTTGTTTATAGGTAATGTGGCGAGACTTTCCTTTATCGTAGAAGACTTGTAGGCTTCGGACATCGGGGTGCATTTCTTTAAGCCATAACTCGACAATACCGTTAGAGACACCAGAAAATACCACGTCGGCTTTATCAATATGGCTCTTGCTAATAGGGCAAATATGCGCCCCTAGCGTCATTCCTAACCCTACGCAAACTAAAGATCCATTCATTGGAGTGTATTCTCACGCCTTAATAATTACAGCTAATGTTGCTTCAATGTTACCTTGATGGTAACAATTTAACAGGTATTAATATGATTTGGCAGTGATTTTTGCCAAGTTTCTCCGGTGACATAACTACTGATGTGTTCAGGTTTACCTTTAGTGCTTTTTTTACCAGTGATATCAGCTTCTGGCTGTTCGTTAATAAACCCCAACTTTTGGGTAATCCTATGGGTTGCATAATTGGTGCTGTCATATTGAGCGTAAATTCGTTCGAATTTAAGCTGACTAAAACCAAAACTAATTAAGCCGATAGTCGCCTCTTCAGCAAGTAACTTACCGTTATATTGTCTTAGTAACATAATGCCTATATCTGCGCGGTTCGATTGATTTTGTTGTGCAAATAAACTTTGTAAACCGATTGCTTGGTTATTGTGTTCGATGACCCAAACCCAGTATTTTTTTGTTGGGGTAAGGTTATTTTGAATGGCAGTTTCGAAAAATTGTTTGATTTGCTTCGGCTCAAAAGGGGCGCATATTTTTCGCATTGTCTTAGGGTCGGAATAAAGCTGCACAAATATGTCAAAATCACCTTGCTGTATTAATCGCATCGACAGACGTTGAGTGTTAAAGCGGTAATTCATTTAACCGCACCCGTTGATACTGATAGCTGATGTTTGGCTGCCCCTTGCACCAGTTTTGATTCAAAGGGTACTTGCTCTGCAAAACGAATCACTCCAGTTTTATGTTCCTCTCGGTCAAAAATAACGTAGTAATTGTTGAGTAGCGGTAAGCCAATTAATGACTGATTACCCCACTGCGGTAACTTGCCAATAATTTTGAAACACGCTTTACCTTGTAAAGGACTATTAAGTTGCCAGTAATCATGGGGCTTGCAAGTTAATGTGATGGGTTCTGGTTGGTGACTATTGGTTTGAGTATGAGTTTGAGTTTGAGTTTGAGTTTGAGAGTGAGTATGAGAAGCTGGCGCACCGCCATGACCATCACACTCAGAATGTCCCGCAAAAATAAACTCAATATCTGGCCACTGAGTTAAATCCAGTAATTCGGCATCAATTCCCACTTCTTGTGCTGCAAGGTCAGTAAAAGGCGCAATTAAGCTTAAAAAATCCTGTGGAATGCCAGTGTGTTTGTTTGGTTTGGACGCCGCTACAGTTTGAGTCAGTGTGTGTAAGTTCTGCTTTAACCCCTCGAATAACACATCGGTTAACATGATACCGCTAGTGCCGGTATCGATAATTGCATTGGTTAAGTAGTAGGCAAATTCAGGTTTAAGATCGGCGGCATTAATTTGCGCAAAGTCACCCACTTTAATCCCAACTAAGGTGACATTGTAGTGTACGTTATGTTCAACCTTTATGTGCTTGAATTGACCTTGATATAAGTGTGTTTGCTCTTTGCCACCACCAAGAATTAACCAGCCCTGATTTAAAGGATCTGCAGCAAGTGATGCTTTTGATGGCGTTGCACTTGCCACATGCACACTGGATCGCTGAGAGTAAAAAGCGAACTTGTTTGCACATAATCCTTGAGTTTCTAACTGGGTAAAATACGGCAAAATATCCTGCTCTGGCTGAGTTTTTAAAAAAGCCTTAAAGCGGGTTAAATCATTGCTACTAAAGTGCTGATGTTCATCAGTGTGGTGATGAGTATCATTTGGGCAAACCGAATCCTCTTCTGAAAATGGCCAAGGATAGGTAACTGGCGGGGAAACATTACGTTCAACTAAATAATCATGCAGGTCATAGCTTGAATTCAGTTGATAGTAAGCTAGGCCTAAAATACCATTGGCTTCGCCAAATGTTTTGCGTTGTGCCAGCGAAGACACCACTGCTACAGGACACGGATTCAAAGTAAATGAAAATGTATCATTGCCTATGGTGACATTCGTATTTATGACAGGCCCGTCCCAACCACCGATACCGTAAGTCACTTCCTGAGCAAAACTGGTGGCCGTTAAATCTGTATCATCTTCGGGGTGATAAGCGACTTGACCGACAACTAATGTGCTACTACCTGAATCAACAATTAAGTTCACTTCCGTTTGTTGACTGCCAATATGTAACTTTACTGTGTAACCGCCTTTTGCATAAATATTGATGAGAGGTAAGGCCAATGGATGTGTTGCTGTCATGTGTCGCAGTCCTGTGCTGTTGAGATGTACTTTTAGAATCGATAATTTAGCTTTAGCTTATATTAAATAAAATTACCTTACTTGTTTTAATTAACTCTTAGCCAAAACATTAGCATGGCCCCTTTTTACAAAAAGCGTCACTGTTGACCTTCTAAATCGAATATGTGCTCACTTCAATAAAGCCTGTGCTGGTCTTGCAAATTTCAGTGTTATTTATACTTTGTTATTAAAAATACTTACAAAAAAACGCCCAAATTCTATCACCAATTTGGGCGTTTAAACTTGCTGGCTAAAGTTACATTTTTAACACTTTATTCAGTGGTAAATCACGATAGCGCTTACCGGTAGCAGCAAAAATCGCATTGGTTAAACTTGGCGCCACTGGCGGCACACCGGGCTCACCCACACCAGCGGGTTTTGCGCTTGATGCCACGACAATGGTTTCAATTTCAGGTGATTGCCCCATTCGTAATAACCGATAGTTATGGAAGTTTGATTGCTCCACTTTACCGTCTTTGTAGCTAATCTCGCCCATCATCGCGAGGCTTAAACCAAATATAACCGCACCTTCTGTTTGCGAGTGCGCTCTATCAG
This sequence comes from Shewanella sp. 3_MG-2023, assembly GCF_030548765.1. NCBI lineage: Bacteria > Pseudomonadati > Pseudomonadota > Gammaproteobacteria > Alteromonadales > Shewanellaceae > Shewanella > Shewanella sp. 3_MG-2023. Next base: position 19,834 of record NZ_JAUOSH010000038.1, read on the forward strand.
GGTTAACCACTGTACCCGCATCAATGGCGGCGATACTCTTTAAAACCTTGAGGTTATCGCCGTTAACTTCAACTAATGTCGCAACCGCCACGTAGCTGACAAAGCTACGATGTACTGCAAAACCCCAGCCTTGACCGTCTTTGACTTTAGGGTGTTTCGCCATCGCTTTTTCTACCGCATCGATAACACCAAGAAAACGACCAATATCGATGGGAAAATCATCTAAGGTTTCACCATAGTTACCGTATTTGACGATTTGGTTCTCAAGCTTTTCATAGCGTGGCGTACCGAGCAGCTCACGCCACATTGCAATGCAAGGTTTACCTGCATTGACCGCCAGTTCATCGACAAAGCTACCGATCCCAAAACCGTGTTGAATATTACACACAGAGCGCATCCAACCGATACGAGAGTGAGCCGTGGCTTTCACTGACTCTAATTGAATTTGAGGTAAATTAAACGGCATATCGGAAAAGCCCAGGTCCAATTCGCCAGCCGATGGCATATCAACGCCTTCAGCAAAGGTTGAACTAATAGACGGGAAACCACTGCGAGCCAGTAATGCTTGTGGCGCTTGGTTGTTATCTAACTTAGCTTGATAATACTGAGCGCTAATTGCATGGTAATAGCCATTTTGAATTTCATCTTCACGGCTCCAGCTGACTTTTACTGGCTTATTCAGTTGCTTGGATAATATCGCCGCTTCTACACTAAAGTCGGGCTTAGATTTACGTCCAAAACCACCACCAAGTAGGGTGACATTGACTTTAACTTGCTCGTCTTTAAGCCCTAAAGTGCCGGCAACATTTTTCTGAGTGCTTTGGGGCGTTTGAGTTGATGCCCACAGCTCGCAACCTTCTTTGGTAACTGAAGCGACCGCTACAGGTGGCTCCATCATCGCATGGGTGAGATACGGCACTGTGTACACCGCTGATAAGCTATTATCTTTATTCCAATCAGTAACACTGTCACCCAATTGGCGAATAACTTGTCCAGGTTGGCCAACCCGAGTCACTAGCTGAGCTAAATCTGCATCAGAGTCATAACGGCTATTAGCTGATTCGGTCCAAGTTACTTTTAATGCTTTTCGACCTTGAATTGCGCTCCAGGTGTTACTCGCAATAACAGCTACCCCGCCAAGGGCTTGAAATAACGGCGCGCCTTTAGCAATAGGAATTTGAATAACATCTAGCACTCCTGCAACCGCCCTTGCTGCACTGTCATCAATTGAGGCAACATCGCTGCCTAAAACTGGCGGGCGAGTGATTGAGGCGTAAACCATGCCTTCAACCTTAATATCATAACCAAACACCGCTTTACCGCTGATCATGTCGTCCATATCAACAATTGCGGGAGATTTACCAATGTGGGTAAATTTTGACGCAGGCTTTAAAGTCACACTATCAAGTGCTGGCGTAGTTAATACACTTGCTGCAAGCGCTAAATCGCCAAAACTTAACGACTTTGAGGAGGACTTATCATGGACTTTACCCGCCTTGGCATACACTTGCGATGGCGGTACTTTCCACTCATTCGCAGCAGCTTGCTCAAGCATGACTCGGGCAGTAGCACCCATTTGACGCATTCGCTGATAATGCTTACGTATACTGCGACTGCCATCGGTATTTTGACTGCCAAACTCTTCGTTAGCGAGACCTTGCACGACGACGATTTGTTCCCAGTCAGCTTCTAACTCATCTGCTAATACTTGAGGAATACCCGTTCTGATCCCTTGGCCCATTTCAGAGCGGTGACAGGTCAAATACACTTTATTGTCTTCACCAATGGCAATAAACAAGTTTAGCTGCGCTTGTTTGCCTTCTGCCATGGCCATTGGGCTCCAAGCAAGCCCAGATGCTCCAAGGGCTAAACCACCTCCTACGGCGCCAAATAACTTCAACACCCCACGGCGACTCATATTTTCTACGGCGGTAAAGGTAGTCATAATTACGCCTCCGCTTTGCTGTTAGCAGCAGTAAAAATAGCTGCCTTAATACGTGGATAGGTGCCGCAACGACAAATATTACCGGTCATCGCTTGATCAATTTGTGCTTCTGTTGGATTGGCTGTCGTGGTTAATAATGCCGCTGCAGACATTAACTGCCCTGCTTGGCAATAACCGCATTGCGGTACGTTATGTTCAACCCAAGCCGCTTTTAACTTGTCAGCTTCAAGGCCTTCAATGGTGGTAATTTGCTTACCTGCTGCTTGCTTAATACTGGTCAGGCAGCCTCTAACCGGTTTGCCATCAAGGTGAACAGTGCAAGCGCCGCATAAGCCAGCGCCGCAACCAAACTTAGTCCCAGTTAAGCCTAAGATATCGCGCAGCGCCCATAAAATGGGCATATTCGGGTCGGCATCAAGGCTAAAATTTTTGCCATTTACCTGCAACGTTTGTGTTTGTTGTGTCATAACTTACTCCTTGTTGACCAACCACTGCTTGAGATCGGTTTGAGTATCAATATCAATTGCCGCTTGCGCTAATGGCAAAACAGTCAATTGTTGCTGTTCTAAATGTCGTGTTAATATTTTTTTCGCACCACTGTCGCCTTCAAGTTGCTGTAATGCTTCAAAGTCACTGGCGAGAAAGATGGCTGGTACACCGGGGCTTTGCTGGTAATAAGCCGCAGTGGTTTTACCAAATTGGCAAAAAAGCCCATACAGGCTTAAATAATCTGAATGAGAGATGGCAACTTGATCTGCTAATGTCAGTAGTAATGCATCAGCCTGTTGTGATTGGGCATAACTTGCCGCCATAGCCACTGAACTTGCCAAACCTGATTGCCAGTTTTGATTGGTTAATATCTCAATGTCATTGGCGAGTAATGGACTAAGTAGGTCTTTATGGCCGCCAAGTACCAAAACTGGTGGCGATAGATCTAACTCGGTTGTCGCCTTACTCAATATTGCATAACTCTGTTGAATTAGGCTTTGCGCGTTATTATCAGCGCTTAACGTTGCGGCAAGTTTTGCCCCATTAAAGCGAGTACTACCCCCTGCGGCTAACATCACGGAGACCACATTAGGGGGAGTAGAAAATAAATTCATCAAAGCATGACCTTATCAAGATTACTTAACTCACCTTGCCGCTTAAGTCCGTGATGTAATACCCCGTGGCATTGAGACAAGATACTTAAGGCCACAGAACTTGGTAGCTCTCCGCCTAATGCCAGCCCTGCAGGGGCTGAGAAAAAGCCACTAAAATCATCAGTTGAAAGCTGACATTTTTGCAACACTTTATCTCTTCGATGAGTTGGCCCTAAAAGCGCGATATAAGCGAGGTTTGTTCCTTGCAATAGGCTTAATGCTGCAGCGTCCATATCCAAGTTATGATTCATAACTACGGCCGCATCAAGGTGTTGTATTTCTAACAAATCTATCTGCGTTAGTGGTTTTTTACAAATCTTAGCATCTGGAAAATCATAGCCTCTTGCATACGCAGAGCGACTATCAAATACGCTGACTTGCCAGTCAAGCTGCTGCGCCATAGCCACCAAAGGCTGTGCATCCAACCCGCCACCAAACACCCCTAAATGAAATGGGCTTCTGACTGGGATACGTAACAAGTTGAGGTTATTGTCAGAACTCACGTCAGTAACAATACCAGTAATAATGTCTGCTGCAGTTTGCTTGTAAGCTATGTCATCAGCAACGAACTTACCTACGACTTGGCCAGCATGGCTATGATGCTCAACTATCGATAATTGGTACGAGCCTTTTTTACCTAGCGTCAGCTGGTGATGTAACTCGGCTAAGCCGAGGTAATGATTATCACCTAATAGCGGCACCATCATAATGTTGACCAAACCACCACAACCTAGTTGGTAACTGGTGTCATTTTCATCAGTGGCGTCATAGGTTAATTGCTGAACTTGCTGGGTTTGTATGGACTTTTGTGCGTGACGACGTAAGTCTGCTTCCAAGCAGCCACCACTTAACATGCCTAAGGTTTTCCCCAAAGGGTCAAACAACATAATGGCGCCAGGTTTGCGGTATGAAGAACCTTCAACAGAAGTGATGACTGCTAAAGTCCAGTCTTGTTGCGGTTTTTCAGCCCAAGTGTCTAACAATGATAATAAATGATGTGCCATGAGTCCCTGCCAGCATGCTGATTGATATGAAAACACCGCTCAGCAGTAATTAATCAAAGCAGCATAAGTGCTTTAAGTGACTATAAGCTAGCAAAGCCGCTAAACAATGCAAAGCCTTATGGCACTTAACAAAGTATTAACTGTATTAATTTAAGGGCAGGAATAACTATGTTTGAACCAGCAAGTCAGGCTACTCGCTGGTTTAAGGGAGATGAATCTGATGTAAGATAAAATGTAACGGTTTATGCCAATTGGGCTAACACTGTATTTTACATTACAGTAAGTGCTAGCTTGCTGCGTAAGCCACCGCAAAATATAGCCAGCAGCTGAAAAATATGCTTGAGCCTAGCCCAATAATTGATCAGCAACAAATGGATTATGCTGACGCTCTTCTTCAAAAGTCGACATAGGACCATGACCGGGTATAAAGGTTACTTTTTCCCCTAAAGGCCATAATTTTTGTGTAATTGAGTGGATCAGTTGTTGATGGTCCGATTGCGGAAAATCAGTGCGGCCAATGGAGCTTCTAAATAGCACATCACCAACCCATGCAAGGTTTGATTTATTAGAGTGAAACACCACATGTCCTGGAGTATGACCGGGACAATGCACCACCGATAAACGCTCTTCGCCAATGGTCACTTCATCGCCTTCATTTAAATATTGGCTAGGCTCAAACGAGTCAACATGCGCAAAACCAAAGTTCTGGCTTTGCTTTGCTAGCCCTTGTAGCCAAAATTGGTCAGCGATATGTGGGCCAATGATAGGAATATTAAGCTGATTAGCCAGTGTTTTCGCGCCGCCAACATGATCAATATGACCATGGGTTAATAAGATTTTTTCTAAGCTCAGACCTAACTTATTAACTTCAGTAATAATACGTTCAATGTCACCACCGGGATCGACAACGGCTGCCAGTTTGGTTTTTTCACACCAAATAACACTACAATTTTGTTGAAACGGGGTGACTGGAATGATTTGGTACTTCATTACTTCTATCCTCAAATTGAGAAAATTATCGCGACCAAGTTATTATGCGTTAAAGCTTAATAAAATGTTTGATCTATCTATAAGAATCAAAAAATAAAACCAATTAGTTGGTTTGAACACAAGCATTTTTACTGAGCTTGCATCGCTGCCCAAACAAATGAATAATTTAACATCACCACTTCATTTAATTAGCATCATATTTTCATTGTGACCAAGGACTAACCTTCATACAATACTACCTTTCTGAATCCTATTTTCACAGGCACACCATGCAAATTGACAGTATTCTTTCTGGGATCGTTTCCACAAAACACTTTTTTAGCGTTCCATTAGATTATCAGCAGCCCGAAGGTGAGCAATTATCAATTTTTGTTCGGGAAATCGTCAGTACAGAAAACCAAGATTTATCCTTACCCTATTTAGTGTATTTTCAAGGTGGACCGGGCTTTGGTGCAGTGCGCCCTGTTGAGAATAGTGGCTGGATAAAACGCGCCCTAAAAGAATATCGAGTGCTGTTGCTTGATCAGCGCGGCACCGGTCTTTCAAGCTTACTAAATAGCGCCACACTGGCGCATTTAACCGCGCAAGAACAAGCCGATTATGTGTGCCACTTTAGAGCCGATAACATTGTTCGAGATGCTGAAGTAATTAGAGCTCAATTAGCAAATAATCAGCCATGGAGTATTTTAGGCCAAAGTTTTGGCGGCTTTTGTGTTTTACGCTATTTAAGCGCAGCGCCACAAGCACTAACTGAAGCCTTTATCACAGGTGGTATTCCATCATTAACCCGTCAAGCAGATGACGTCTATCAAGCAACCTATAAACGGGTACTTGCCAAAAACGCTGAATTTTATCATCGTTTCAAAGATGCTGAGTCATTAACAGCAGAACTGGCTGACTATATTGCTGATAATGACGTTTACCTTGCCACAGGCGAAAAACTCACCGTTGAGATGCTACAGCTGCTCGGGGTTAATATAGGTATGGAGCAAGGCCCTGAAGCCCTCTATTACTTACTTGAGCAAGCCATGATCGATACTGCCCAAGGTCGCACAATAAACCCGCTATTTTTGCATCAATTTAGTCAATTTTTGGATTACAACACCAACCCAATTTTCGCGTTATTGCATGAATCGATCTATTGCCAGCAGTTTCATCAACAAGGGGCTAATTGGTCAGCCCATAGAGTCAGAGAGCAGTTCCCTAAATTCAATTATCAACAAGGGCAGCGCTTACTGTTTACTGGCGAAATGATTTATCCATGGTTCTTTGAACAATTTAATCAGTTAAAGCCTCTCAAAGAGGTGGCAGAATTAATTGCGCAAAAATCAGATTGGAGCAATTTATACGATGTGGACGTGTTACTGCAAAACACCGTCCCGGTCACTGCGGCTATTTACAGTGAAGATATGTATGTTGATATGAATTACAGCCTTGAAACTGCGCAGCTAGTGAATAACCTCAGCTATTGGCTAACATCAGAATATGAGCATAATGGCATTCGTATGGATGGTGAGCATATTTTAGATAAACTCATTTCATTGAGCCGAAAGGATAGCATTCGATAACAAATGTAATTTAATGTTCAGTTTTAAATTGATTAATATTGAAGTCGATCACACTCCACAGCACGTCGACAGATTAAATTAATTTTCAGTTAAGTAAGTTCGGCCATAATCTAACCTGTTCCGCCCTTTATGTTGTGAACTAGTGAATTTTTATGAGTAAACCCTGATTCGGTTTACTCATTTTTTTTGCCTGAAATTCCGCTATTCCCTTTAAGAACAATCGAGTGCGAGCGATGCAATACCTGTATCCCATGATTTATTCATACAAACTCTCTTTTATCGGCTTATTTACTCGAGCTGCGCTTACGGGAAGTTTTAGCCGTAGAGGTTTTACTTGCTGCACCTTTGCGTTTATAGCCACTACTGGAGCGGCGTTTTTTATAGCCAGGCCCTTTAATCCCCTCAAGAGCTGTAGGTAATTGATTTGAAGCTTGCTCAATCAGTTGCTGTAATTGCGCTAACAATGGCTCCATAAAGGCATCATACCTAAGCTGCTTTTGACTTATGGCATCAAGGCTACTTTCCCACAGCGCAGTCATATCCGGTGTGGTGGCTGTTTCTGGTAATGAATGGATCAAGCCAACGCCAACTGGGGTGGCAATGATTGATTTACCCTGCCTTAATAAGTAACCGCGATTAAACAGTAATTCAATAATGCCTGCTCGGGTTGCCTCGGTGCCCAAGCCATCGGTGTCTTTTAGGATCTTCTTCACTTCAGGGTTAGTGACATAGCGATTGATACCCGTCATGGCGCCAAGCAAGGTCGCATCTGTAAAATGTTTTGGCGCTTGAGTGGTTTTTTCAAGCAATTCGCCACGCTCACAATGGAGTTGTTGACCTTTTTTCAGTGGCGGCAAAGTCGCTAAATTTTCATCATCACTGCCATCTGCATTATCTTTACCCTGCATTTTCGCAAATAAACATTTCCAACCTAATGACAGTTCTTGCTTAGCTTTAGTGGTGAATAAGCCACCCGCAATGGTCACTTCAACTTGGGTTTCATCATAAATATAGACGGGGTAAAACTGGGCTAAATACTGCCGTGCAATATGAGAATATAACTGCGACTCTTTGGCTGATAAGTTTGCCAAATTAGTGGTTTTTTCAGTGGGAATTATCGCGTGATGAGCATCAACTTTACTGTCATTCCAGGCTTTGGACTTAAGCTTGGCATTAGGTTTATCTGCTTTAGCGGTTAAACCGGCATCATTACTTAATACTGCGCGAATAACTTGGGGTGCAAGGCCATGTTGCTCAGCAGGTAAATAGCGACTATCTGAGCGCGGATACGTAATTAATTTATGCCTTTCATATAGACTCTGACAGGTATCAAGTACCTCTTTAGCGCTCATGCCAAAACGCTTGGCCGCATCGATTTGCAGGCTGGATAAACTATAAGGCAATGGGGGGTTCTGACGCTTATTTTTTGACTCAAGCTTGGTCACTTCAGCAGCTTTGTTGGTTATCCGCCCCACCACATTTTCAGCTAAGCCTTTGGCGAGCACTCGCCCCTCTTCATCCATATATGGCTGACATGCTTCACTGGGTTTCCACTTAGCCGAAAAGCCTTCTTGGTTATCGGTCAGTAAATGCGCCAATACTTCATAAAAAGCTTTGGGCTGAAAATTGGCAATTTCTTCATCTCGCCTTACCACTAACCCCAGTACCGGGGTTTGCACGCGACCAACAGACAATACTCCCTGATAACCTACTTTTTTGCCTTGAATGGTATAAGCGCGGGTCATATTCATGCCATATAGCCAATCTGCGCGGCTGCGGGCTAAGGCTGAGGTAGATAAGGGGACAAACTCTTTATTAGTGCGCAATTGCCCTAAGGCGCGTTTTACCGCCGAAGGGTTAAGATCGCTAATAAGTAAACGCTGGGTTTGAGCAATCTTGTCGGCCTTTACACCTGCATAGGAAATGACTTCATCCACCAGCAGCTGCCCTTCTCTATCAGGATCGCCAGCATTAACTAAACTCGATGCTTGTTTGATGAGCTTTTTTAAGATGCTCAACTGTGAGCGGGTATTAGTTTTAGGTTTTAACTGCCATTTACTCGGCACTATGGGTAAATGGGCTAATTGCCATGATTTAAAAGCGGGATCATAGACATCTGGTTCTGCTTGCTCTAACAAATGCCCTATACACCAAGACACGCAATCCCCATTGGCGCTCATGATAAAACCATCACCTTTTTTATGAGGCTTTGGTAATACATCGGCAATAGCACGGCCTAGACTGGGTTTTTCAGCAATATAGAGCATCATAGATTTATTAGACTTTTAAAACACTGTATGAAATTACAGTGTAATTTAGCGAATAGCAAAAATAAGTGCAACTGTTAATGCAATGGCAGGTTTCTTAGAAAGATAATCTGCCACTCAAAATACTAGGCTAAAGCATCAAAAAACACGCTTTTAAGGCGCTAAACTTAACCAAAAACAACCAATAAAAATTTACTTTAATTTGTGATCTTAATGCAAAAACACATCGGGAGATTAAGCTTTAATTCAGAATGTTCAGCTAGGAGGTTTATATTCAAACCATTGAATATAAACAATTAAACTAGTAATACCCCTAGTTTGTGATCTAGTCAACAGTTGCCAAGCAATCTTTACATTACGCTCCAATTACCCATTAAGAGGTAAGAAAAACATTTTGGAGTATGAGATGAAATTAATGAGCAAATGTCGTGTTGCTTTACTTGTGGCTACTGCACTGGGGATGAGTGCTTGTAATGATGGTAAAGATGGAAACGATGGCCTACCTGGCGAACCTGGTGCACCTTGGGTGCCACCAGTAGTGACCACATCAGCAGTAGCAAAAGTCATGGAATGGCAATATGCCGAGGGTGTCGTGAATGTTGAATTTTCGGTGGAGAACCAAGATGGGGTTCCAGTAGAAGATTTAGATAAAGTCCAGTTAATGTCAACCATCAAAAATGAAGCAGGTTTACTTGCTGACACTGTTGATGTGACTTGGGTTGCGGGTGATGATAACGCACCGGGTACGCTAACTCACGCTGGTGAGGGTATTTATAACCTTTCTATGCCACATGAAGCTGCGACATCTGAATCAATTGGTACTGGCTATATTCGACCAGGTAATGGCGAAAATGGTATGCCACGTACTAAACGCGTGATGTTTACCAAAAACGATTCTTATGCACAAGTTAGCACCACTGACGATGCTAAATGTGTCGCCTGTCACGGTGAATTTGAAGATGCTACTGGCAACGCAACGTGGGGTTGGCATCAACATCACCATGCAATCGACAATGACCAAGAAGTGGTTGTCGTTGAAGCATGTCTAGTTTGTCACACTCAAACTGAACAAAAAGATGGCGGCTGGGCTGAAAACACCATGGCAATGCTAGGACATGGTAAATTAGCTGATGGCGAAGGTGGTTATTTAGCTTCTGGCCACGAAGCATTAGCTAAGAGAATGTCCTCAGAAGATCCAAGTAAGAGTGCTTACTCAATGGATAAGTACCGCTGTTCAACGTGTCACATTGACGATGTGGTATTTACAGCATCTCTCAATGGCTGTACGACTTGTCATGCTAATTTACAAGATGCAGATAAAGATTTAACTGTTAATCACAGTAACTTTACTGACCTTGATTGTGCAACCTGTCACAATTCGTTCCAACATGAACATGAAAACGGTGCAAATCGTGATGAAGCATTAAACCGCTATAACTTTGAAGTTATTTCTGTTGTTCGTAGTGAAGATAAAGCGACGATTGAAGTCACTGCAAAAGCGACTGATAGCGAAGGTAAGGTTGTTGATATCTTAGCAATCGAAGACACAGATGCAGAACCAGCGGGTTGGGCTACTGTCATGAAAAACGGCGAAGCGATGCTTCCTGGTCGTGACGCAGGACATGTAGCACGTTCTAAATCGACTCGTGCTGGCGACGACAATACCACGGTTTATATCATCGAACATGCTCTACCATATGAAGAAGGTGAAAAATTATTTGGTGGTGTCGATGGTAGTGTTCATTACACTCATCGCTGGGGATACCCTGCTATAGCACCTATTTCAGTATCAAACGTTAAAGACGTCCGTCGTACTAGCTCTGACGGTCTAAAGTGTCTTTCTTGTCATACTGAAGGTCTAGATGGGCACGGTAGTAAGCGTGGTGGCTTCGATTTAGGCGGTGACTCATGTGTACAATGTCATTCCGCTTATAACTGGGAACCTGCTAGAGAAGGTGAAGACTACGCGATGGCGTGGGGACCATTGGTTCATAACATGCACTTTGGAGCATACAAGCAAGACCGAGGTCTAAATGACATGCCAACAACCGACAGAAACATGCCGGTAGACTGTCAGGCTTGTCACACTGGTATGATTGACCTTGAAGATGTAGCACCAGCAGTTGTGTTAAACGGTATGGATGAAAGCAGTGTTTACGGTATCACGGCGATTTCTGCTAACTGTGCCACTTGTCATACAGGTGATGCTGCGAAAAATCACATGATACAACAAGGTGGTGATTTCGATGTGGTTATCACGCCAGAAGCTGATCACACTCACACGGGTGAAAGTGGCGACTTTGCCGTATTTGACCCTGCACCTATCACTGAATCATGTTCTGTATGTCATTCCCCTGCAAGACTAGCTGAAGCTCATAATTACTAATATTTTTATATTAATAATCTGAGATTGATTCATCATCAATAAACCGAGCAAAATGCCTGAAGTGATTCAGGCATTTTTTTATCTGTAGTACTAGTTTCGATTACTGAAGGAAAAGAAAAACAAAAAAGCCAGCGGCTAGCTGGCTTTAATCAGTTACTTAGAAAGTATCGTTTAAGGATGACAAACGTTATGCATTTCTAAGTTAGTACCAATGTCTTTATTATTGGCTTTGGCATCATCATTTCGCAGTTGAGTCAGGTGATCCAAGTACGCCTGGTCAACATCGTTAGTGATGTAATGACCATCAAATACTGAGGTTTCAAAGCGCTTAATTTCTGGATTTTCCATTCCAACGGCTTCAACCAAGTCTGATAAGTCTTGGAAGATAATCCCATCAGCGCCGATGATTTTAGCGATTTCATCAGCATCACGGCCATGAGCAATCAACTCATTGGTGGTTGGCATATCAATACCGTAGACATTCGGGAAGCGAATTTCAGGTGCTGCTGAAGCAAAATACACTTTCTTAGCCCCAGCTTCACGAGCCATTTCAATGATTTGCTCAGAGGTGGTACCACGAACAATTGAGTCGTCAACTAACAATACGTTCTTACCAGTAAATTCAGTTTTAATCGCGTTTAGCTTACGGCGAACAGATTTCTTACGCTCTTGCTGACCCGGCATAATAAAAGTACGGCCAATATAGCGGTTTTTAACAAAACCTTGGCGATATGGCAGGTCCATTCCACGAGCAATTTCTAGGGCGATATCACACGAGGTTTCAGGAATTGGGATCACCACGTCAATATCATAATCTTCCCATTCCTTTTGAATTTTTGCGCCTAATTTAGCCCCCATGTTTACACGGCTGGCATAGACAGACACTTTATCAATACTCGAGTCTGGACGAGCGAAATAGACGAATTCAAAAATACAAGGTGCATAGCTTGGCTCAACCGCACATTGGCGAGTAAATAGTTGACCATCAAGTGAAATATAAACTGCTTCGCCTGGCGCAACGTCGCGCATCACTTCAAAGCCAACTGCATCAAGTGCCACTGATTCAGAGGCGACCATGTATTCGGTACCTGTTGGGGTTTCGTTCTTACCAAGTACTAAAGGACGGATCCCAAATGGGTCACGAAATGCCACTAAGCCTTGGCCAATAATCATCGCCGCAGCAGCATAAGCACCGCGAGTTTGTGCATGAACTTTCGCTATTGCATCAAAAACTTCATCAGCGCTTAAGGTTAAGCTGCGGGTTTCTTGCAGTTCATCAGCAAGCAAGTTTAATAACACTTCAGAATCTGAGGTGGTATTTACATGACGGCGCTTTTTGATCAGTCCTTCAGCAAGCTCAACTGTATTGGTTAAGTTACCGTTATGGGCTAAGGAAATACCAAATGGTGAGTTAACATAGAATGGTTGTGCTTCAGAGGCACTCGAGCTGCCTGCTGTTGGATAACGTACGTGTCCAATACCTGCATTACCTTGAAGGCGTTGCATGTGTTTGATTTCAAATACGTCTTTAACGAGTCCATTAGCCTTACGTAAACGAAATGCATTTTTGTCCACGGTCACGATGCCTGCAGCATCTTGACCACGGTGCTGAAGCACGGTCAACGCATCATAAATGGTTTGATTAACCGATGACAGACCAACTATTCCGACGATACCACACATGGGTAAGCTTCCTCATTGTAAGATGTTTTATATTTATATTTATATTTTGGGTACAAAGCTGGAGGTATTTTCCAGATAGTCAAAAAACCACTGAATAACCACACCAAATTGGGGTACAAGCTCTGAATCCGTCCACCAGTCTTGACTTGAAGCACCGGTAAACGCATCCAGAAAAAATAATATTGCGCTGACGATTAACGCCCCGCGAAGCGCGCCAAAGCACAAACCTAATACGCGGTCTGTGCCTGACAAGCCGGTTTTTGACACCAGTTGGCCTAATATGTAATTAACTAAGGCACCAAGAATGAGAGTAGCGATAAATAAAATAGCAATTGCAACGCCATTTCTAAGCATTTCGTCATTCATCTGCGTTAGGTGAACAGCGAGATCTTGATAAAATTGGCTAGCAACAAAGAAAGCAGCGAACCATACCACTAGCGACATGGCTTCTTTGGCAAATCCACGTATCAAACTGATAACAGTTGATAGGCCGATGATAATGAGAATAGCGTAATCAATCCAAACCATTGAGAGAGGGATCCGGTATAGATGTTAAGACGGCGCGATTCTAACAGAGACTGAAAAGTTTCACACCTCTAGCAGAATAAATTGACTGTGCGCTGAAAAAAACAATGATGAATAGTTAGTTTTCTAGGGGATTGTATTGCACAATCTTGCCTTGAAGACCGGTTATTTTCTGTATTTTTTGTTGATAACTTTTCAGTTTATCTGCTGAGAGTTCAGGGCCGACAAACACTTTTGTTAAAGAACCATCAATCGGTTTTGTCGGTAATGTATAAGCGGTAAAACCATTAGTGCGCAGCTTTTGAACTAAGCCTTCAACATTTTTAGCGTTATTAAAACCACCCAACTGCAAGGTAAATCCCGCTTTGATGGGCTGAGCTTGTTTTATGGCTGATTTAACAGTTTCAGGCTTTGAGGTTACTGCTGTTAATGCGGTTGCGGTGTTGGCACTTGTGACTGACTTTGTTCCACTGTCAGTTTTAGTCGCTGGCGTAGTGCTGGTTTTTTCTGAAACTTGAGCTAAATCTTGGGTTGCTGCAATCTCTTCAACTTCAAAGGTTTCAGGAGTGTAACCCTCGCCAATTTGATCGCTTGCTTGCTCAGTAATCACTGGGCGTAAAGGAATTTCTGTAAACTCTTCAACTTGGCGCTGCTTTTTACCGTCTAATAAATCAGGTAAAAATATAACCCCAAGAGCAACGATCACTATGGTGCCAACTAAACGGTTTTGAAATTGACCAGACAAATCTTTATCCCTTTTTTAATAATTCACTAAACGCTGCCACAGTGTAAAATGAGCCAAAAACAATTACTACATCATCTGCATTTATATTTGACTTAATACTGCGCCAAGCCAAATCCATTGAGTCAAATTGTGATGCAGACAAGCTTGTATTTAACTCCTTGGCTAATGTTTTAGCATCATTTCCGCGCTCAACCGGTAATGATACAAAGTTCCATTCATCAATACTGTCTTCAAGCTCCTTTAAAACTGCAGCGGCATCTTTACCTTTTAACATACCGCATAAGGCAATAATGCGCGCAGGCTTAAAGCCTTGCAGTTGCGTAGCAAGGTATTTCGCAGCATGGGGATTATGTGCTACATCAACCCACACTTTTGGTTGTTCTAGTACTTGCTCAAAGCGGCCTGACAAACTGGCATTGGCAATGCCCTGTTTAATATCGTTATCACTGAGTTGTGGGAAAGCCTGCTCAATAACAGCAATGGCAGTGGCGGCATTGGCTAAAGGTAATCTCGGTAATGGTATAGCCTCTATGCTGCGATTAGCACTGCTATAGTGCCAAGTTGAGCGGTTATCTGTGCTAGTGTCATTTGCAATAACATAGCTAAAGTCTTTATTAACACTATAAGCATACGCATTAATCGCTTGGGCATATTCGGTTATGGAATTAGGGCAATCAGGTTCGCCAATCACCGCTAAACTCTCAGTTCTAAATACTCCTGCCTTTTCACGGCCGACTAGCTCTCTGGTATCACCTAGATACTCTTGATGATCAATATCAATCGAGGTAATGACACTGACATCGGCATCAATAATATTGGTTGCATCTAAACGACCACCTAAGCCCACTTCCAGTAAAATAATCTCAGGTTTAGCCAGCTTGAAAATATATAATCCTGTTAAGGTGGCAAATTCAAAAAAGCTTAATGAGATCTCAGCGCGGGCATGTTCAATGACACTAAAGGCTTCAATAATTTGCGCATCTGTCACGTCAATATGATTAAGCCTTACGCGCTCGTTAAAGTTAACTAAGTGCGGCGAGCTATAAACCCCAACCGTTTTACCGGCTTGCAAAAATACCGCCTCAAGCATGGCGCAAGTGGTACCTTTGCCATTGGTTCCGGCAACGGTAATCACTTTAGAGTCAGCTAAGGACAATAGACTTAAACGCTCAGCAACGGCCGTGACTCGGGTTAAGCCCATATCTATTTCAGTGGGGTGAATCGATAATAAATAATCTAACCATTGGGACAAGCTTGCGTCTTTTGCAGGCTTAACGGTTAATTGCGTGTCATTATCTGTCTTCATTGTATCCCTTTTGAATTTGTCCCATGCTCACATTGTTGTTTCGTAAACAGTAAAAATGCGACTATTTAGCGATCAGTAGCAGCTAAGTGTCTAATCTTGCATAAATAGCGGCCCCATTGGCGGCTTAGGTAAGTTGTAGTGCTCTGGGTAAGTCACATCCACCAGATATAAGCCATTGGGCTTTGATGTCGGCGCGGCAAATTTTCTATCTTTTAATGCTAGAAGTTCATTAACCCACTCAATTTTTTGATGTGACTGGCCGATTTCAAGTAAGGTGCCAACAATATTACGCACCATATGATGCAAAAATGCATTGGCTTTAATATCGATAATAATGAATGTTCCTTGACGAGTGACATTAACAAATTCAATGGTTCTTACCGGGCTATGGGCTTGGCACTGTAATGCTCTGAAGCTGGTAAAGTCATGTTCACCAACAAACAATTGCGCGCCTTGGTGCATCAAATTGTGATCCAGTGGGTAGTGATAATGGGTTAAACCCTTATTTAAAATACCCGGTCTAAATTCACTGTTATTGATAATATAACGATATCGACGTGCAGTCGCTGAAAAGCGAGCATGGAAGGTCTCATCCACTTCTTTCGCCCAGCGGATTGCAATATTATCAGGTAGCTTGGCATTAACGCCTAATGTCCACGCTGACATCGCTCGATTAGCTTGAGTATCAAAATGTATGACTTGACCTGTTCCATGTACCCCAGAATCTGTACGTCCCGCACAGATAATTTCAATCGGTTCATTGGCAATTGATGATAACGCCGCTTCGATTTGCGCTTGCACAGAATCAACTTCTTTCTGTCTTTGCCAACCAAAATATTGACTACCATCGTATTCGACGCCTAAGGCCACACGCATTGATTAAACCCTCTAATTTTAAGTGCGCGCATTTTATAACAAATTAACTGAAGATGTAATGCAAAAGCACGACCCACTGTCAGAGTCTGTATACCTGATACAAAAACGGCGCAGTTAACTGCGCCGTTTTATGTACTTTATGATTAGCTTATATCATTCAGTAGTTTTGAGGCTTCACTTTGTTGGCGTTCATTACCGTCAATTTTGACTTCAGTGAGTAATGCTTTGGCAGCATCTTCATCTTCAATCTCAATGTAGGCACGGGCCAGATCTAATTTGGCATTAACTGAATTTTCTTCGTCATCAACATCAATCATTTCCGCATTGCCAATAAGGGCATTAACTTCGCCCATATCCACTTCAACATCTTTGTACTGATCGCTTACTTCAACTATTTCATCGGCATCATTTAATAATACGTCAATATCGATGAAACCGTTTTCTTGTTCAAAGGTATTAAGAGTCTCTTCAGATGGTGTTGATTGCTTTTCTTCAGCGTCAAGGGCTGCAAGGGCTTCATCAACAGTTAAATTATCTTCAGTAAGAGAATAACTGCCATCATCTGCACTATTAACTTCATCTGCACTATCAACATCATCTTGGTTGCAGGCTTGTTTAAATAATTCTGACTCCCAATCTAATTTGGCCGGCTCAGCTTTTTTTGATTTTAGATCATCAAAAAAGCCTGACTCTTTTGGCTCAAATTCAGGGTTTTCGTTAAGCTTGCTGTCATGGTCAGTGTCAGTGTCTTTATCAGCGACTGTGTCTGGAGCTGCATCAGTTTCAGCTAAGTCATCATCAAGTGCTGACAGGCCTGCCAGCATGTTATCAAATTCAGCTTCAGAGCCTCTTTCGTCCTCCGAAAACTCATCGATTGAAAATAATGGCGGTTCATCATCCTCGGCGAGCTTATCGACATCAAAGTCTGCCAATAACGCATCAAGATCGTCGGCATCTGTATTGCTATCGTTATTAGACTCTGTTGATTTCTCAGCCGCTAATAACTGGTTAACGAGGGGATCATCGTGCTGATCATCATCTAGGCCAAGAGTGACATCATCACCAGAGGCAAATGTGAGTGGCTCGGCTTGGCGCGTATCTGTATCTGCAAGACTGGCTTCTGGCTCATTATTCATGTCAGCAAGCAAGGCATCTAAATCGGCATCCGATGTGGTGGCGTTTTCGTGCTCGCCTTGTTCCTGCTCAAGCTCGGCGGCAATTTGCGCGGCGAAATCATCTGCCCCAGTAAATGACTCTTCAGGCTCTGCTGTCTGTTGAGGTAACTCGGTTTGTGTTTCTAAATCTGAAATGAGTGAGTCAAGATCGCTATTGTCGCTATCAATTTCAAGCTCTGATTCAATTTGGGCTAGCTCAGAAGCTAATTGCTGCTCGACATCGACATCTGAAGTGGCTAGCGGAGTAAACTCTTTTTCAGGATCGACTGTTGCCAGTAACTCATCAAGATTCTCGCTGTCATCTAATGTGGTGGCAACATCGCTTTCTAATTCAGCTGCAATTTCGGCAGAAAAATCTTCTGCCCCTTCAACATCATCAGTAACGTCGATGGATGCAAGTAAGGCGTCAATATCATCAACTGAATCATCAACTGCGCTATTGGCAGATTCATCAGCCTGTGTATCGACAACATTTGATGATTCAGGCGCTAAATCAAAGTCAGCTAGTAAGCTGTCGATGTCATCTTGAGTATCTGTTTCTGGCGTTTGCTGTAAAGATCCGCTATCTAATTCACCGTCTGCTTCACTGCCTGCTTCGGTTATAGCTTCATCTGCCGGTAAATCAAAATCTGCCAGTAAGCTGTCGATATCATCTTGGGTATCTGTTTGGCTTGGTTCTGGTGCGACTTCAGATTCATATTCAGATTCAGATTCAGCTTCAGCTTCAGCTTCAGCTTCAGCTTCAGCTTCAGCAGCAACTTCAGCAGCAACTTCACCAGCATTATCCGTCGGTAAATCAAAATCAGCCAGTAAGCTGTCGATGTCATCTTGAACATCTGT
>NZ_JAUOSH010000039.1:0-36804 GCF_030548765.1 Shewanella sp. 3_MG-2023
GGGCTGACGCCCAATGAGTCAGAACGATTGTTCTGGTTAAACTCTAAGACTGTGGCCAATATTTCTTGACCACTACACTTGATACCCATATATAATACCTATGGATAAGTAGGTTTTATAACTTAGTTGTCACTTCAAAATTGACTCTGCGGATTTTTGAGCGCTCAGCTTTAGTAAGCTTTTTACCTTTATCTTTAATGATATGGGCACTTGAAGCTAACTGATTTGGAGAGGCGCCAAGTACGACAAGGTGTTCAACTAATCCTTCAGCACGACGTTTTGCAAGTGCTTTATTGTATTCAATGGTGCCTTTATCATCCGTGTAACCTTGAATATCAATCGATTTGTTAGGGTTATTTGACAGGTAAGTCACAATACAAGACATATTACTGTCTAATCGGCTGTATGGTTTGTCACTGTTCACCTCAAAAAATACCGGTCTAAAGCCTGTCACTTCGGTTTCTTGCTCATTTTGTAATGCGTAACTTTTGCAAGCTGGAGATAAAGAAACCTTTTGCGGCGTTTCGGGGGCTTTTTCTGGTGTTGATTTACAGCCTGAAATGACAGTAAATGCTAATATTATTGCTGAATATTTTAAATGTTTCATATCTATATTTAGTCCATTAAAAAAGAAGTCGTAAAATTACCTATTCTATAATTGCGGGTCAATAGTAATTACATTAATTTTAGCGTTTGTTGCTTAAAAAATTTATATCGCAACATACTTAATGATTACTTTTGTCGTTGTTACATACTTTTGGGTGTGTTTGTTTTGTTTGATTGATAATTTAAATTAATTGTAATTATATTAAATGTTGTTTTTTCATATGCGATGCTGCACCATATTATAGATTTTTTATTACTAGGTAGTTAGTCTACATACCTTTTGATTATATTTAGGGATAAACCTGTACTTATGGATAAGTGTCAAGAATCGAGCCTATCAATTGATGATAAAACTTTTGTGGCTGGAATGAATCAAACTAAAACAGTTGAGAATAAAACTAATTTGATTGGGAAATGTTTGAAAAAACGTTACTTAATTGAGTCTAGAATCGGCCATGGTGGCATGAGTGACATATATCGAGCAAAAGATTTATATCTCGAATCACTTAATGTTTCTGAGCCATTTGTGGCAATAAAAGTATTATTATCGGAATTTGCTGATGCACCTGAGGCGCAGCAAGTATTAATTAAAGAGTCGATTCAAACACAACAACTTTCCCATCCCAATATTATCCGTGTTTATGATGTGGATAGCGATGATGCTTACCATTTTATGGTCATGGAGTGGCTAGATGGTGAGACATTAGAGCAGGTCATCAAACGCTCTAAACCATCGGGCATTAACTTTAAAGGCACAATGCAAATCATTGAGCAGATTGGCTCGGCTTTGTCTTATGCGCACAAGCAAGGGATTGTTCATACCGATTTAAAACCTTCCAATATCTTTCTCACTCGTAAGGGTGACATTAAAGTCTTTGATTTTGGTGTTGCTAAAAACTTTCAGCAAAACGCAGATCAGTACGCATTAGCTGAAGCCGATTCTGATCCTTCTTTAACGGGTTATACCCCTGCATATGCAAGCTATGAACAGCTTTTAGGCGAAGAAGCATGTGCTGCGGATGATGTTTTTGCATTTTCTTGTATAACCTATGAATTATTAACAAGTAAACACCCATATTTAAGAGTCGCTGCTAACGAAGTCGATACCAACAAACAAAAACTGACTAAACCAAAACACCTCAGTTTTCGCCTTTGGTTAAGCTTAAAAAAAGGTTTAGCGATTCATAAAGCGCAAAGAGAACTCGACATACAGTCATTAATTACTAAGTTTCAAAGTAAGAGCTGGCCTGTGCCTGTTTCATTAGCCGCTGCTGCTTTGATTGGTGTTGTAGGTTTTCAGATGCATCAAGCTTCTGAACAAAAAATTGGCGATTTAGAAAATATCATTTCAGCTAATGAGCAAGTCAAAAATGAGTCTGATGCATACGAGTTTATCACTGCCTCGACGCTATTTAAGCAAATTGATGGTCTTCCGATCGAGAAAAATTTGATCCGCGATGGTTTATTGAGAAAACATCAAATCGAAGTCTTGGATTTAATTGAGAAACAAATAGCAGCTGTGCCAAAAAGTGACAATGGTTTATATCAAAACTACGGTCAAATTGAGTTAATAATTGCAGACATTAGCCGTTACTACCCCGATTCTGTGAGGTTGTTGCAAATCAATAATCAGATGAAGCGAAGTAAACAATCAGTCATTGATTCTTTGTCTGATCGTCTGACTGTGTTGTTGTCGCAATCTCGCTATAACGAGACTGGTGATAACAATATTAAGTTGATTGTAGAAGGTTTAGCTTTCGTAGAGCCTAAATTTAAGTATATGCCTAATGAAGAGGCGCTAGTTTTATATACTGCTTCATTTGAGCAGGCGTTAAAACTTCATGATGTTGAACAAATCAGTGCACTTATTACCACTGGAGAAGTTGTTTTTTCAGCAAGTCCTGAAGCTGAACCATTATTGAAATATGGCGCATCAATGCGTGTTGCTGTTAAAAAGCTTAATGATTTCAACCGTGATACTGAAAGTGGTTCTGCTGCTGAATATCCTTATGAAGCTGCCGAGGTATTTTATCGTGATACGTTCAAGGTGCTTACAGAACAACTTGATCTTATTGATGATCCAAAGAAACTGCATGCTTTTGACAAAGAAGTAGCCATTTTAGCGACAAGTATGCCTGCCGACTTTGAACCCTTACTGACTCTTGAGAAACGTTTAGCGGCTTCTTTTTTACGTCAAGCGAATATCTATTTAGAAAAACAGTACTTAAAAACTGCTCGTGAATTATTTGCCCGCGGTAATGAGCTTTATGAACGTTTGAATGGCGTACAACGCTTATAAATATGTTGGTGAACGTGACTAAGTTTAATGGATTATGAGACGAGTAATAAAATGGAATTAACGTTAGAGATTGTAAGTTATCACAGACTATCGCCCGAGCAGGTCAAGGTTATTAATGTTGGTAATGTTTTGAGCTTAGGAAGGTCTGAGACTTGCGATTGGCATATGCCTGATCCTGATAAAGTGGTATCAGGTAAGCATGCTCAAATATCTAAACGAAATGATGGTTTTTACATCGAAGATTTATCAACTAATGGTTTATTCATCAATCGTGCTGTTGAAGCGCTAGGTTCGGGTGCCGCCCACAAGATTGAGCACGAAGATTTGTTAACTTTCGGTGACTATGAGGTCAGTGCGAAGCTAATTTCGGCAACTGACTCTGCTCATAATAGGCATATGTCTGCTGGAGTTCAGCAATCGAACATTTTACCTGCAGAGGCAGTCATTAGTTCGAGTGAGCCTGCTTTTAACAACGATTTTAATAATGATATTACTGGTTTTGATGCTCAAGAATTATTAGGTAAAGCGAGTTCAAACTCAGCACTATTATCTGAAGTTAATGCCGACCTACAGGATCACTTTAAGCCACCAGAATCTACAATCCCAGAAGAATGGGATAAGGATTTCTTTGAGCAGAAAAGCACTCCAGCAGCGACTCCAACAGTTGCTGCTAAACCTTTAGTGGAAACGCCAAGGCCTCAAGCTGCACCGCAAGCACAAGTCAAACCCGTCGCTCGAAGCACGCCGCGTACAACACCAGTGCAAGAAGCTAATACACAAGTTCAGCCGGTAACATCTCTCACTCAAGCTTTTTTTAAAGGCTTGGGGGTAGATGAACAAGACTATGGCAAAGTGCTGAATGAATCGTTAATGCTGGAATTAGGCCAAAGTATGCATTTAATGCTGACAGGTCTAATGGATTCTTTGCGTCAACGCTCTCAGCTTAAAATGGAATTCAGAATTAATCAGACGACATTTCAACAAAGAGAAAATAATCCGTTGAAGTTTTCGGCCAATATTGATGATGTATTTCAAAATTTATTCTTACGTAACAGCGCGAGTTTCTTGTCTTCACAACAGGCGATTACAGAAGCCTTCAATGACGGACGCAAGCATGATATTGCTTTAACTGCCGGCACCATTGGTGCATTGCAAGGCTTACTTAATGAGTTAGACCCTCAGGCGATAGAGCAAAAAAGTCAGAGTCAAACGATAACTGATATGTTGCCAGGTCAAAAGCAAACAAGACAATGGAAAGTCTACAAAAGCTTACATCAAGATTATAAAAATGAATTCATGAGAGATAATTCTGCAGCGTTATCAGATGATTTCGTGAAAGCATATGACAGTAAACTTAAATTACTTTAGGGAGAAACGGTAAAATGAAACTTAAAATTAGTATTTATTATATTGCATTGGTCTTCACGCTATTATTCAGCACTGGCTGCAAAACGATTAATGCTGTTGTACCGCCTTATACGGATATTACTTTTCAAGCCAGTAAAGATATTAATCCTGATATTAACCTTCGTCCATCACCGGTCGTGGTCAAAGTGTTCGAGTTGTCTTCAAGAACCATTTTTGATACTCAAGACTTTTTTACATTATATGAAGATGCTGAGTCTGTATTAGGCCCAGATTTAATACGCAAAGATCAATTAGAGCTTCAGCCTTCTGAAATTCGTGAGTACCCAATGTCTTTAGGGGCAAATACTCGCTATGTCGGTGTGGTTGTCGCGTATCGTGATATTGACTCATCGCGCTGGCGTTCAGTGGTTGAAGTTGATCCTACAGGCTATGACAGTATTACGATAAACATCGAAAAAATAGCCGTTTATAACTCTGAACAATAATGCATTTTTGATGAAGCTTTCTGGTTTAGAGAAATTGCATTAACGTTTTATAGAATAAAAATAAAGACATTGAACGTCATTATATAATAGGGAAATTATGAGTGATTTTAGTCCTGTAGCATGGACGGAAGGGATGTTCCTGCGTCCACAACACATGCAACAACAAGAGCGATTCTTACAATATCAGCAAACTCATGCGGTCAATAAACTTAACCCTTTTGCGTGGGGAGTGACCAGCTTTGAAGTGAATCATGGATTATTACCCCTAGGACAATTTGGTTTAGACAGAATTGAATGTATGTTCCAGGATCACACGCTGGCATTATTACCAGAGCAAAGTCCTTTACCTAAAGCGATTTCAATTCCTGCTGGCACCATTGATCAACTGATTTATATTGTTCTGCCTGTATCTAAAAGTAACAGTCTTAATATTTCGTCGGAAGAACAAAATCAAATAACAAGATATGTGTTTGATGATCATAATATTGTGGATACCAGTTTTGGCTCTGATGCTACAGAAGTGCTGCAGGTGGCCAAATTAGATTGTCGATTGAAATTGCAAAGTGAAGACCGTTCAGGCTATGTATCCATAGCGATAGCAAGAGTCATTGATGTTTCTGATGAAGGTGTTGTTAAACTTGATAAAAAGTTTATTCCTGCCTGTACCGGTATTTCCCACATTAAAGCCCTGCAAAATATAAATACCGAAATCAATGGCATGATCCAGCAACGAGCTGATGCTATCGCTGGAAGATTAAATCAATCCCAAAGTGCTTCAAGTTCGATTGCAGACTTTTTAATGCTGCAATTGTTGAATAAGTATCAACCTATATTTGAACATTACTCTGTAGTTAGCCATGTTCACCCAGAAACCTTTTTTTGCTCTTTGCTGTCATTCTCTGGTGAATTAGCTACGTTTAGTAGCCCAGATAAACGCCCGCCTAAATTCCCTATCTACCAACATGACAATCTTACGTATGTATTCAGTAATGTGATGGTGATTACCAACCATGGTTTAAGTACTGTTCTTGAACAAAGTGCAACAGAGTTTGCGTTAGAAAAGACCAAGTTCGGCGTATATTTTGCCACCATTTCAGATAAAAGCATGCTTGATAATGCAGACTTTATTCTGGCTGTAAAAGCGAACGTGCCGAGTGAGGAGCTTCGCCAAAGGCTGCCATCACAAATAAAAATTGGTTCAGTAGAAACGATACGAGAATTAGTCAATAACCAACTGGCGGGTATCGGTATCTCAACCTTACCAATAGCACCACGACAAGTGCCGTATCATGCCGGTTATCACTACTTTCAGCTTGATAAAAATAACAGCCATTGGGTAAAGCTGAAATCTAGTGGTGGGTTAGCTATGCATATTTCAGGTGCATATCCTGAGTTACAGATAGAGCTTTGGGCTATCAACACGTAATAAACACAATGTATAAGGATATTGGTTGTGGAAGATAAAACTATTGTTAAACCTCGCCCTGGGAGAGGGGCTGGATTAGCAACCAGTAAACCCAAAGTTAATGATGACAGTCAGAAAACATTGGTACAAGAAATCAAATTTGATAACCGAGCACAAAGTGCGGTGTTAAGTTTAGCGCAAAATCCGATTGTTGATTTTGCAGGAACATTACTATCGATATGTACCCAATTGCGCACCAGTGCTCAGCATGATGATATTGATACATTACGAGTTCATTGTGTTGAGTTAATTAAAAATTATGAGCAGCAATTACGTAGCGCTGATGTGAGTGCAGAAGATATAAAGTCTGCGCGTTACTGTTTGTGTTGTTTTATTGATGAAGTTGTATTGAATTCACCTTGGGGGGAACAAAGTTACTGGGCCTCCGACAGTTTATTATCAACCTTTCATAATGAAACCTTAGGTGGTGAGTATTTTTATACATTACTCGATGCATCATTAAGACAGCCCGAACAAAAGTGTAATTTATTAGAATTAATGTATTTATGTTTAACCCTTGGGTTTGTTGGAAAGATGCGCGTTGAGCCACAAGGTGATCAACAGTTAGAGGCATTAAGAGAAAGAACATTTTTGGTGATTCAATCGACGAAAGATGATTTACATCGTGAGCTGTCACCTTCTTGGCGACAGAACATCGCCTCAAACCAAACCTTTGAACAGCCATTTCCATTGTGGGTTATAGGTGCGCTTTTTGGTGTGTTGTTATTGTTTATTTACTTAGGATTTAGATACAGCATTAATGACTACTCATCAACAGCTTATAAGCAACTTACCAGTATTGTGCCATGGGAAGACACCGTTGAAGAACAGTTGATCAGTCGCGATGAAGCCTTGTTACTGCAGCAGTTATTACAAACTGAGATTTCTAAAAACTTATTAGAAGTTGAACAGTTAACCGATCGGGTGAGAATTAGAATTGAAGCGGGGGAGTTATTTGCATCAGGTAATACTCAGCCTCGTTCTGATTTTGAAGCTATTCTGGCAAAAATTGCCAGAACACTTGAAGGCACTTCAGGGAAAATTCTGATTACAGGTCATACTGACGATGAACCTATCTTTACCTCAAAATACCCTTCGAACTGGCATCTATCTCTAGCAAGAGCAACTTCAATAGGTAATGTTTTGGCTCAAAATGCGTCTTTACGAGGTCGTTTATGGCCAGAAGGAAGAGGCGAGTCAGAACCGAGAGTTGCCAATGACAGTGAGCAAAACCGCGCATTTAATCGTCGTATCGAAATAGACTTACTGTTTTAGCATTACACAAAGGAATTGTAATAATGTCTGCAAAATCAATTGGCAAAAGGATTGTCGATATTTTTAAATCTAAATGGGTTATCACAATCATTGGATTTACATGTTTAGCGTTATTGATTTGGTTTGGTGGCCCCTTAGTGGCTATTGCTGGTTATGAACCGCTTGCATCAACAGCTGTGAGAGTGATCGTACTATTGGTCATTGTCATCATTTGGGGTGGGCTGCACTTTATGCAGCAGGTCAAAAATAAAAAACAAAGTGATGAAATGGTAGATAGCCTCATTAATGGTGAGGGTGAAACGGTTTCTGGTGATGATCTCGTTAAAAACGAAATAGATGTTCTGCAAAATAAGATGACCCAAGCTTTAGACATCTTAAAGCAGACTAAACTGACAAAGAATAAAAGTATTTACGAGCTCCCTTGGTACATCATGATTGGCCCTCCAGGTAGTGGTAAAACGACAGCTATTCAACATTCAGGTTTAGAGTACCCATTAAAAGAAAAAATGGGTGTGGATATGATTGAAGGCGTCGGCGGCACACGTCATTGCGATTGGTGGTTTACTAACAAAGCCGTGTTGATAGATACCGCAGGTCGCTATACCACACAAGATAGTCATGTAAAACAAGACTCTAGAGCGTGGCAGGGCTTTTTGGGCTTACTGAAAAAGTATCGTCCAATTAGGCCTATTAATGGTGTGATTATTAGTATGGGAATGTCTGAATTGCTTAACCAGACTAAAACCGAACGTAACATGCATGCCAGAGCGATTAAACAACGCTTACAGGAGCTACAAAACCAATTAGGCATGACGTTTCCTGTTTATGTTTTGTTATCTAAATCGGATTTAGTAGCAGGCTTTAACGAGTTTTTTGATGATTTAACAAAGGAAGACTGTGAGCAAATTTGGGGTGTAACTTTCCCACTTGATGTGGATGAAGAAACTGACATTGTTAGTACATTCAATAAAGAGTTTCATCATTTACTGCTGACTTTAAACGCAAGATTAAATACCCGATTAAGGCATGAGCGAGATCTGGAACGTCGAGCTGCGATTTACGAGTTTCCTAAGCAATTAAGGCTCTTACAAAGCTCGGCAGATGACTTTTTGAAAGAAATCTTTGCACCAAATGCATACGAAGAAGCACCGTTACTTCGTGGGGTTTACTTGACGAGTGCCACACAAGAAGGCACACCGATAGATCATCTTTCAACTCATTTATCGAGCGGGATTAAAAGTAAAACTAAGGCAAGTTCCAATGGCAAAGTAAGAAGCTACTTTATAAAACGTTTATTAGAAGATGTTGTTTTTCCAGAAAAAGACCTCGCTTCAAGCAACAGAAAACATACTAATCAAAACAAATTACTGAGAAAGGCATCGTTAGCTATTGCTGCTTCGGTCACTTTAGTCGCGAGTTATTTTTGGTGGGAGAGTTACGACTGGAATCGACAGCTGATAGACAATACATACCACGAACTTGCTAAATATGAAGACGTTACCCAAGGTGGCTTGTCTTCTAAGACGGATATTGTCACTTTAACAAAAGGCTTAACGATTATTCGAGATTTACCTGTTGGCTATGGTACTGAAAAATCGGAAGATGCTCATACATTAGGGCTTTATCAAGGCGATAAATTAAAGCAGCCAGCGACAGCCGCTTATGTGAGGGCACTTGAGTCCCACTTAAGACCTTTAATGCTATCTATTCTCAGTGAAGAAATGGATGCTAATGGCCACCACCTTAATTATCTCTATGAAACATTAAAAACCTATTTAATGTTGTATTTACCTGAGTACTATCAAGCTGAAGACATTAAGATTTGGTTTTCTGCTTACATTGACCGCAATGTGATCGGCAATGTAAACGCTGAAGTGCGCCAACAGCTTAACCTTCATATTGAAACCTTACTTAATTTAGGGATTCGGGGCGACAACTATGACGAAATGGTTGTTGGTGGTGCTAGGGCCAATTTAACCATGCTACCCCTGGTTGAACGTGCGTATCAGCGTTTAAAAAGTGACTATTCGCAAAGCAGTATTCCAGATTTTGAATTGGTCGATATCCTCAGTTCTGACAGTTTAGATGGGTTAGTTTTTGGAAGTGGACGTCAGTTTAATCAAGGTATTCCTGGCCTATACACCTTCAATGGTTTCCATGGCATTTTTAATATTGAGAAAAATAAAATTATTAAAAACTTAACGGCAGATAGTTGGGTTTATGGTGATGAGTTAGCAAATTTAGACGAGCAAGCACGAAACCGCTTAACAGCTGATCTTGAGAGAAAGTATATTCGAGATTATATTTTTTACTGGGAAGACTTTTTAAGTGATATCACGGTTAAACCTTACTCGACTCTCGAGGAAGCTGAAAGAGTTACTGCAGCATTAGCAAGTCCAGATCAACCGATTAAAACCATTATTGCAGCAGTGCAAAAAAATGTGCAATTGACAAAACTGCCCATGGAATCCAATAACTTAAAAGCGGCATCTGAAGTGGCTGGCAATGTTACTGATGTTGCTTTTCGTTCTAAAAAAGCGCAGTTAAATCGTTTGTTACCTGATACCGCGATTGAATTAGATGTGGAATTACCAGGTAAAGAAGTTGAAGTGGCGTTTGCTGAGCTAATAGAAATCAATTTAACTGATGTCGATAAAATTCAAACAACCCTCAGAGCGCTTAACCGTAACTACGCCAAACTCATGTTGCAGTCAGATATTCGCGGTAACGTGATGAATCAATCTGTAGAAGAAAGTTTTGCTCAAATGGGCAGCAATCTATCAGAACAATTAATTGATCTTCCACATCCAGTGAAAGGTTGGCTAGGTGGGGTTGCATATCAAACACGTACTTTTGCCAAATCGAATCAAAATCAACGCTTTAATGGCATTTGGCGTTCACAGGTTTTAGCTGAGTTTAAAGGCGCGATTGATGGACGTTATCCATTTAATCGTAAATCTAAAGTTGATGTGAGATTGAATGACTTCAGTAAATTCTTTGGCTATGGCGGCACACTCGATAAGTTTTGGGATCAATATTTAGCAATGCATGTTGATACCAGTAAAAAGCCGTGGCGATTCATTCGAAATATTGGCATTCAAGATGATGTTTTGATTATGTATCAACGTGCTGAAGTGATTAAAGAAGCTTTTTTTGAGCCTGGTAGTAAACGCCCTAAAATCAATTTCTCGCTAGAGCCTCAGCTATTAGACCGAAGTGTCAGCTTGTTCTTATTAGAAATGGATAATCAACAGCTTAAGTATCAACATGGCCCAACCAGAAAGGAAATGTTTATTTGGCCTGGCCAAGGTGCAAACAACGAAACGCGCATCGCATTCTCGCCCCCTAATGGTGGCCGCTCAATCAATATGAAATATGAAGGTGAATGGTCTTTCTTCAAATTACTTGATGAGTTGAGTAATAAGCGTCCTCAAACTAAAAAGGATGGAAAATTGATGATTAACCTGAGTGGATATAACGCTGAACTAAAGCTTATTGCTAATAGTGTGAACAATCCATTTTGGATGGCAAATATGGAGACATTTAGATGTCCTGTGAACCTTTAAAAAGTATTGGTTATTGTGGAAAAATCCCTGCTAAAGGAGATTTTATTCAACAACATTTGAATCAGGACTTTCTGAAAAATTGGAATGATTGGCTTCAAGCTGTGCTTGCTGTAAGTAAGGAACAAGCCGCAAATGAGTGGCTAGATTATTACCTTACAAGTCCAATATGGAATTTCTCCTTATCGGCAGGCATATGTTGTGAAGAGGCGGTGATAGGTACTGTTATACCGAGTGTGGATCAGGTCGGCAGGCATTATCCATTTACAGTCGCGGGTTTTCATTCTCAATCTGCACTTAGAGGTTGGTGTGATAACACTTGTTCACCAGTGTTTGAGCAGCACATTTTATCGGTATTAGAGGATGACACTGCAATAGACACTTGGTTAATTGAATTACTTGATAACACGTTAACAGTATCAATGGACAAGTATTCATTCTCTGAAGTGGAGTCAGAGGATCAAACCAAAACAGCTTGGGTGTTTACTGGTAGTCAAAGCCCTGAATTATTGTCACTACTGGATCAACAGTATAAGCGTAAATTTAATCGCTACAGTATTTGGTGGACGGAAGGTTCTGCTGATGTTGAGCCTTGCGTCATTATTACAGAAGGCTTGCCGCAGGTGAGCCAATTCATCTCGATGCTAAATGGACAATGGAAGCAAACTAGTTGGAATATGGCCGAACTTAATAAGGATGAACATACGTGCACTTAAGTCATGCTTTGACCCATCGGGGTACAATAAGAGAAATTAATGAAGATGCATTTTTAGAATTGCCGTATTTAGGCGTTTGGGTTGTTGCTGATGGGATGGGTGGTCACGCAGCTGGTGATGTTGCAAGTCAAACTGTTATTGACGGAATTCAACAATCATTGGAACAGGTTGAGCCAAATGAAATCACTATCGAATTACTGAAATCTTCTTTGCAGAACAGTAATCGTATTTTACAGCAAATGAGCGAAACTGAGTTTGAAGGTAAAGTCGCCGGTAGTACCGTGGTTGTGCTGTGGTTAGATAATGATCAGTATCATATGTTATGGGTTGGAGATAGCCGAGTATATCGGTTTAGAGAGCAACAGTTAACTCAACTGTCTAAAGATCACAGCCAAGTCAATGACATGGTAGACGAAGGTTTACTTGCACCTGAAGAAGCTGAAACTCATCCCTTGGCAAATGTCATCACACGAGCAGTAGGCGTAGATGTCCATTTGGACATTGATTATCGCAGCGATAAAGTAAATGAAGGTGATATCTTTCTTTTATGCAGCGATGGCCTAAACAAAGAACTTAACGATAACGAAATTCAAAGAATCATTCAGTCTGAAAACATTATTGACTCAGGTTTAGCTTTGTTACATGCATCGCTAGTGAGAAATGCACGTGATAACGTGACATGTATATTAGTTAAACATACTCATAAAGTGTCTAGTTTAAGTGAGGAGTGCGATAAAACAATTCCAGTTTTTGTATAACCAGCGATTAATAGAAAGTAATATTAATAAATATAGTTAAAGCAAACTAATTAAAAAGAGTTTTAATTGTATGGTTTACGACCAAAATACGTCAAAAAGTATTAGTTTTTAATTTAATTTTCATTAATCTGTTTATTTAATCTTGTTATGTTTACTGATTTATATAAAATACATCAAATAGTATTATTGGAAAGTATTTGGTTTTCAAATTTAAATAGTAAGTGTTATTTATGTCTATTTAAGGTAAGGAATACACTAAAAAGTATTAGTTATTCGAAAGAAACAATATTTTTATAATTCAAGGATTGAATTTAATTGAACCAGCTCAAAGAATTATTCATTAATGATTTAATATTACCTATTGCTGAAGATTCAGCAACGGGTATTGATCCCCGTGAAGATATCAGCCCGACGTCAACTTATTACTTACTAAAAGATGTAAGGAATAATGCGCGTGCAAAAGAGCGAAAAGCTCTGATTGATGAAGAAGATCTCTTATCTGTCGCAGTAGATTGGCGTCCCATTTTTGAACAAGTTCCTGGCGTACTCAAAGACCAAACCAAAGACATTGAATATATTGCTTGGTTTATTGAAGCAGCTTGTCGGTTACATGGCTTTAAAGGACTGAGTTTTGGTTTTACGCTTGCAGCTGAATTGATTGAAACCTATTGGGACGACCTATACCCTACACCTGAACCTAACGATTTATCCGAAAGGATAGCTGCACTTATTGGCCTAAACGGCATTGAAAGTGAAGGTTCACTCATTCAGCCCATTAAAACAATCCCGATCACTGAAGGCGGCTATGCCTTTTCCACTTGGCAATATGAACAAGCTTTAGAAGTGGATCGTTTAGATAAAGATAAGCAGGAAAAGCGTTTTGATACAGGTGCCGTATCACTTGAAGAAGTTGAACTGAGCATTAAAGAAACGCCAGATAGTTTCTATATAGATTTGAATCAAGACATTGATGATGCCATTGCTGCATTTTTACGTTTGTCCGAAGCCATGGACAGCGCAATGTCAGGCCAACCACAACCTACTAGTTATATCCGTAAAGCGTTAGAGGCATGCGCTTTACAGATCCGCACTATTTCAGCACCCATTCTCGAGAAAGTTAACGTCAGCGAAGATGTTGACCCAAGCGAAGCGAGTGAAAGTGACAGTGTGGTGAGTGATGCTGGCCAAAACGGAATGAGCCAACAGCTTAATTCACGTGCGCAAGCGATAAATAACCTAGAAATGATAGCGACCTTTTTTAAAAAAACCGAACCTCACTCTCCAATGTCCTATGCCATTGAACAAGTGGTTCGTTGGAGTGACTTAAGTTTACCTGAGTTGCTGCAAGAACTAATCCAAGACGGAGAAGCGAGGAATGGCTTCTTCAAACTATCTGGAATTAAAGCAGAAGATAATCCCTAGTTGATTACTCACAATATTATTGAAA
The DNA here is from genome assembly GCF_030548765.1 of Shewanella sp. 3_MG-2023. Classification (NCBI taxonomy): domain Bacteria; kingdom Pseudomonadati; phylum Pseudomonadota; class Gammaproteobacteria; order Alteromonadales; family Shewanellaceae; genus Shewanella; species Shewanella sp. 3_MG-2023. The sequence goes on from NZ_JAUOSH010000039.1 coordinate 13,983, forward strand.
GGAGTTCAAATGAGTGTACATGATCGATTAAAACGAGTGAGAAAGCCACGCGTCCACATTACCTATGATGTTGAAACTGAAGGCACAGTAGTTAAGAAAGAATTGCCATTTGTCATCGGTATCACTGGTGACTTCTCTGGACATAACACTGAAAAGCTTAAGCCATTAAAAGATCGCCGCTTTGTGCAAATTGATCGTGATAACTTTAATGATGTATTAAAGCGTATGAGCCCTCAGTTAAACATCGCAGTGCCAAATACATTGGCTGATGACGATTCTGAAATGAAGGTTTCGCTTAAGTTCGATAGCATGGAAGATTTCGAACCTGCAGCCATTGTTAATCAAGTTGAGCCATTAAAAAAATTAATGGAAACGCGTAATAAATTGCGTGACTTGATGACGAAAGTCGATCGCTCTGAAAACCTTGAGAACATTCTGGAAGAAGTACTAAGCAATACAAATAGCTTAGACAAACTTGCAGGTGAACTTAACCTTAAAGGAGCAGAGTAATGAGCATAGAAGCAGCCACATTAGATGCGACATCTGAAGAGCAAACAATAGAAGCATCGATTCTTGAACAAGCAATCGGTGCCACTAAACAGACTGATTCAACTCGTGCTGAAGAACTCATTCGTTCACTCACCGAAGAAGCCCTTAAAGGCACAGTGCAATGGGATAAAAACCTTACTGTTACCTTTAATAAAGCGATAAGCCAATTAGATGAAGTCATCTCTAAACAGCTATCAGCCATTATGCATAACGATGAGCTACAAAAGTTAGAAGGTAGCTGGCGTGGACTTCATCATACGGTTAAGAATTCTGAAACCAATGCGACATTGAAAATCCGTGTGATGAGCTTGTCTAAAAAAGAGCTACATAAAGATTTAAGCAAAGCGGTTGAATTTGATCAAAGCCAAATGTTCAAAAAAATCTATGAAGCGGAATTTGGCACACCAGGTGGCGAACCATATGGCTGTTTAGTCGGCGATTATGAATTCAGTAACCATCCAGAAGATGTTGAGTCTCTTTCACTCATGTCGAATGTGGCAGCAGCAGGATTCTGTCCATTTATTTCAGCATCTGGCGCTTCTTTATTCGGTTTTGATGATTGGACTGAACTAAGCAAACCGCGTGATTTAGAGAAAGTATTCGAGTCTCTTGAATATACGCAATGGCGTTCATTCAGAGACAGTGATGACTCTCGCTTTGTTACATTAACAATGCCGCGCGTATTAGCACGTTTACCATATGGCTCTGCCACTAAACCTGTTGAAGAGTTTTGCTACGAAGAGTTTGATATTGACGAAGCAAGCGGGCGCTCAAAAGTGGCTGGTCATGACGATTACTGCTGGATGAATGCGGCTTATGTGATGGCGACGAATATGGGGCAGGCATTTAGTCAATACGGTTTCTGTACTGCAATTCGTGGTGCTGAAGGTGGTGGTAAAGTTGAAGGACTACCAGCCCATGTATTCACTAGCGATGATGGCGACCCAGACTTAATGTGTCCAACAGAGATTGGCATTACTGATCGCCGCGAAGCTGAATTGAGTAAGTTAGGTTTCTTACCTTTATGTCATTATAAACATACTGACTACGCAGTCTTTTTTGGCGCTCAATCTTGTCAGAAGCCAAAAATATTCTCAAATCATGATGCAACCGCTAACGCAGCAATTTCATCACGCTTACCTTACCTAATGGCGACTTCTCGTTTTGCTCATTATTTAAAAGTAATGGCACGCGATAAAATCGGCAGCTTCATGGAAGCTGATGATGTAGAAGCATGGCTAAACAGATGGATCCTGTCATTTGTGAATGCATCTGAAGGTGGTGGACAAGATATTCGTTCTAAATATCCACTTGCAGATGCGAAGGTTGAGGTTAAAGAGATCCCAGGTCAACCGGGTTCTTATAATGCAGTAGCATGGCTTCGTCCTTGGTTACAAATGGAAGAGTTAACTGCTTCTTTGCGTTTAGTCGCTAAAATTCCGAAAGTAGGCTAATCAGCGAAAGATAGCCGGATTTGTTTTCAAGGATAGAAACAAACGATGACGCAAGAAGCTATTTCATTTGTTACAAGTGAAATTTTTAAAGAAGACACCGATGTCCCCACATCGGTGTCTTCTACTCCTCAAAAGCTTAAAAATAAGCATCTTGTTGAACGATTCCTCAGGGAGTCTGATTCAACGAGATCGCTTTTGTTATGGCTTGAGAATTCAAACCATTCACTGTCCCGATTCGATAAAGTATCGGTATTACCTTTCTTGATCAAAGCAATTGAGGAAATAGACAGGCAGTTAGAGCAACAAATAAATACCATTATTCATCATGCATCCTTTCAAGCCCTAGAAGCGAGTTGGCGTGGAATTTTGTATATCGTTAACCAGCAAGAAATGCATGATAAAGACCAAAAGGTCAAAGTTAAGCTGTTAGATTGCTGTTGGCTGACATTATCAAAAGATATCAATCGTGCGATAGAGTTCGACCAAAGTGAGTTTTTTAAACTCATTTATAACAACGAATATGATATGTCGGGTGGAGAGCCTTTTGGTGCGTTGATTGGCGACTATCAAATGAGCCATAAAAATCGTCCGGGAGTATCGACAAACGATATTGATGTTTTAAAAGATATTTCTCGCACAGCTGCAGCGGCATTTGCCCCCTTTATAACCTCAGCAAGTCCTTCATTATTTGGGGCAGACGATTTTACTGATTTATCTGCTCATATGAATATCGGCAAAATATTTGAACAACATGAATATTTGAAATGGAATTCATTAAGAAAAATGGACGATGCACGGTTTATCGGCTTAACCCTGCCAAATATTTTAATGCGTTCACCTTATTTGATAGACGGCACTCGCAGTGAAGGCTTTAAATTTAAAGAGTCGATTAAAAATCCAAATCAGGACCATTTATGGGGCAACGCGGCATATGCTTTTGGCGGCATAATTATTCGCTCATTTAGTGACTCTGGTTGGTTTGGGCATATTCGTGGTTTAGAACCAGGAGCGCGAAAGAAAGGACTCGTTTGTGACCTTGCAGTTTGCCAGTATGAAACTGACTTATACCGTAAAAGGAACAAACCTTCGGTGGATTTACTTGTGAGTGATAGAGCTGAAAAGGCATTGTCTGATCAAGGCTTTATCCCACTATCTCCAGTATCCGGGTGTGAGCACTTAGTTTTTTACAGTAATGCCTCTATACAAGAACCACCGAAATATGAGCTTTTAGAAGACAACATCAACGCTAAATTATCGTCAATGTTGCAATACATTTTATGCGTCTCTAGGTTCGCACATTACATCAAAGTCATTGGCCGTGAAAAAATTGGCTCTTTGAATTCTGCTGAAGCATGTCAGCGAGACTTACAATTGTGGTTACACCAATACACGACAGCATCTGAAGTTTCATCTGATGATGTACGTAGTCAATACCCACTTCGAAATGCTCAAGTGCAAGTTAAAGAAATGCGAGGAAAGCCAGGTCATTTCTATTCAATTATACAACTTCAACCGCATTTTCAATTAGATCAAATGGTTTCTAGCATCAAGTTAGTGACCGAACTTACGTCAAGAAATTAGTAAAGGATTACAATGAAAAATATCAATCAAATGCTTAATAATGGTCAATTACAACAAGCTATTTCATTCGTTGAAACAGAGCTGAAAGAAGATCCGATGAATGTCGATCTGAAAAGTGCGTTAATAGAATTGTTATGTATCAATGGCTCACTTGAACGTGCTGATAAACAGCTTAATTTATTAGTTCAGAAGCACCCTGATTTCCTTGTCGGGGCATCAAATCTGCGTCAACTCATTAGAGCGGAGCAAGCTAGGCAAGACTTTATGTCAGGTCAAGCGACACCGAAATTGTTTTCCCAAACTGATACCCACTCTGAAGCATTAATCAAACTTAGATTAGCGTTAACTGATGCTCAGGATGATGTGACTGTTTGTGCTGAAAACCTTGAAAGCCATCGTCCACAAGTTAGCCTAGTTTTTGACGAAAATACCAAAGAAGAAATTAGAGATCTAGACGACACCTTAGGTGGATTTATTGAAATATTTGGCACCGATGGTCATTACTATCTAGCCCAACATTCAGAAATTGATTATATCCACTTCAAACCCGTCTCGTCATTAGTGGAAACCGTTTGGCGACGTGTTGAGCTCGCGATTAAAGATGGCCCTAGTGGTGAAGCACATATTCCTATGGTCTATGGCGGCAGTGAAACAGATGCGCAAAAGCTTGGCCGCGAAACCGATTGGGAAGAAGTGGCAACAAATGTCATGTCGGGCAAAGGGCTAAAAATGTGGTTTGTTGATGATAATGCCTTGGCATTAAATCAAATCCAAAAAATTAACACTCCTGCTCTGCAATAAATTAACTCATGAAAAGCACTCAACCAATTATGGCATCCGTACTCGATAGATTAATCGATGATGCACCTGATGAACAAGATATTAAAGATAGTCATCGCGGACTTAATTTACGCCAACTTAGGGCTAATGTTCGTCGGGATCTTGAAAATTTACTCAATGCTAAATTGCAATGGCAAACATGGCCTGATCATTTAGCAGAGCTCGATAAGTCGTTAATGAATTACGGCCTAAGAGATTTTTCATCAATGCCAGTTGCAAGTTTAGATGGTCGTCAAATGTTGTGTCAGCAGGTTGCTGACACCATCAAACGCTTTGAACCTCGATTTTTAGAAGTCATGGTCGAAACCGTTGATAACGAACAGCCATTAGATCGAGTGCTTAGATTGAAAATCAATGCGTTGCTATATGCAGATCCAGAACCTGAATTTATTACCTTTGACTCAGAAGTAGAACCTATTCATCTCGCCATGATAGTAAATGAGGCATCATTGTGAACCAAGAATTATTAGAATATTACAATCGTGAGCTCGCTTATATCAGGCATATGGGATCAGAGTTTGCTGAGCAATACCCTAAAGTCGCGGGCAGATTACGATTAAGTGATGAACATGTTGAAGACCCACATGTTTCTCGAATGATTGAAGCTTTCTCTTTGTTAACAGCGCAAATTAGACAAAAGCTAGATGACAGTTTTCCTGAGTTAACTGAAGCATTGCTAGGGCAGTTATACCCAGATTATCAAGCACCGATACCTTCGATGTCTGTTATTCAAGTGACGACTGAAAACCTGTCGACGACAGGTGTGTTGTTACCTAAAAATACCAAGGTTGATACGCAAGTTGAAGGAATGAAAACCTGTCATTTTCAAACATGTTACGACATGAAATTATGGCCTATTGAAGTGACAAAAGCTCAATTTCAGAATGCGCCTTTTACAGCTCCTGAGCCACAATGGCCGCAACGTGCTAAAGCCATTATTAAGCTTGATATTGCCTGTGAATTTGAAGAAATGAGCATGCAAAACTTGGGGCTTGGTAAGTTACGTTTTTTTCTTAATGGACAAGATCATCAAACCTTCCAGCTATATCAACTTCTTTTTGAGCATAGTCTAGGATTTGCTTTAGTTAATGAAAGCAAATCAGTGTGCAAGTTTTTAACCAAACGTCATTTAAAAACTGTTGGTTTTGATGATGAAGAGCAGGTTATTCCTTACAGTCAACGCAGTAGCAGTGGTTACCGTTTATTGCTTGAGAACTTTATTTTCCCTGAGAAATTTTTATTCTTTGATATCGATGATTTAGAAGATTCATGGCAGGGGATTGACGACTCATTTTCACTTTATATTTACTTAAAAGAAGGTTCGCAAGATTTAGAGAAGCAAGTCTCTGCCAGCCATTTTTTATTGGGTTGTACGCCAGTTATCAATTTATTCGAGCAAAAGCTAGAGTCTGTAAGTATTGAAGGCGCTCAATATGAATATAAGTTAGCGGCTAAGTATGCCGATGCCGAAGTCTCTGAAATCATCAATATACAAGAGGTGATTGCTTATGATCCTAAGGATAATAAAGTTGAAGTTACCCCATTTTACGGTGAGTCTCATCCTCAATACTTAGGCCATAACAATCTGTTTTGGAATGTAAGAAGAGAATCTGCAAGTTGGGCTGGTGGCTACACTGAACAAGGCACAGACTCCTATTTATCATTAGTCGACCATAACTTTAAAGGCTTTACTCCAGAAGAAGATTACGGCGCTTGGGTATTAAGTATTACTGCGCAATGCAGTAATCGGAATTTGCCAGCGCATTTACCTTTTGGCACTGACGAACCTAAGATGTTTGTACCAGAGCGTGCAGATATCATTAAACAAGTTAAATGCTTATTAGCGCCAACTTTACCTGTCAGAGCCACATTAGGTGATGCCTCAAGGTGGCAGCTAATTAGACACCTTTCTATTGACAGTTTTAGTGGGCCAAATGCATTAAATAACTTAAAAGAAACGCTTAAGTTATATGACTTTAAGTGTTCACCAGAAAATAAAAATTTAATAGAAAATATACATCATGTAGAAGTGAGCCAAGATACTGCTAGGGTCAATCAGAATGGCCGAATCAGCTTTTGCAGCGGAAGTCATATCGAAATTACTTTTATTAAAGATCACTACTCAGGCAGTGGCGTATTTTTCTTTTGCTGTATTTTGGACCATTTTTTCTCACAGTTTTCAGTGGTAAATAGTTTTACCCGCTTAAGTATGCGATTTAAAGATCAAGACGCCATTTATCATACTTGGCCAGCACGTTCAGGGAAGATACCGCTGTTATGAATCTACAAGCCATCCTTGAAGCGCCGACTGAGTTTGATTTTTATCAAGCGGTATATCAATTCCAATTGCAATTATCTCATCAAGATAAAGGCTATAGAGTCGGTCACGATGCGATACCATCTGAAGAACTAATTCGATTTAAATCGGATCAGCATTTAGGTTTCCCAGGCCAAGCAATTAGCAAAATTGACGCAAAACTTAGCCAGCGTACAGGTAAGCAAGCAGCCGAAATGCATGTGTCCTTTATGGGGATGACTGGGCCAAGTGGGGTATTGCCGCAACATTATACCGAATTAGTCCTTGAACGATTGCGCCTCAAAGATACTGGCATGCGTGATTTCTACGACTTATTCAATCATCGGTTAATTTCCTTGTTTTATCGAGCATGGGAAAAATATCGCTTTGCAGTTAATTATGATTCGTCACAAAAAAGCACATCAGACAGTTTCAGTCATGTGTTGAACCAATTAAGTGGCGGAGGCACTCATAGCCGTTATTACAGTGGTTTCAGTCAAAGAAAGTCTCCTAGTGCAGAGTCATTGAGGCTGATGTTAGAAGATTTCACGGGTTGCATCGTTGAGATAAAGTCTTTCGAAGGGCGATGGCAGTCATTAGCTAACACTGAGCAGACAAGGATGGTGAGCCGCGCTATGCCTGAGGGCCAATATGCTCAGTTAGGAAAAGACGCCAGTATTGGCAGTAAAGTGTGGGACATTAACTCCAGTATTACGATTAACATCAAACCCAGTGAAAAAGGTTCTGTTGCTTCTTTTTTACCTGGAGAACCTGGGTACCTTCCGCTTAAAGAATTAGTGGATAACTACTTAGGTAAATCAGTAAAACACAAAGTTTATTTAGAAATAAAACAGCAAGATGCGCCTAAAGCGCAATTGTCTATGTCTGCTGTCCCACTGGGACTAGGATGCGGTTTATTAAGTCGCGCAGATAATGGACAACAACTTAAACGCCTAATGATATAAATAATAAAGGACTATAAACATGTCAGCGATGACCTTAAGTAAACTGGTTGAAAAACTGAATCCAGTGTGTCGAAAATCTTTAGAATCTGCCGCGAGTATTTGCCATAGTCGCAGTCAGTTTACCGTCGAAATAGAGCATTGGTTACTTGCTTTACTCGAAGGTGATTCTGGTGATTTAAACATTATTAATGCCAGCTTTTCGATTCAAAAAGAACAACTCATAAGTGAAGTGAGAAATGGACTAGAAAAGTTCAAAACAGGTAATAGTGCCGCGCCAAGTTTGTCACCGCATATTGTTAACTTACTGCGTCAAACATGGCTGAACACCACGATTGAATTTAATGATGATGAGATCCGAACCGCTTATATCATTTTTACATTATTAACAGATGACTCTTTAAATTCATTGGTTTCTCGCTCTGCCAAGCGGTTAATGAAGATAGACCCTGCACAGCTCAAACATGCTTGGCCCCAACTGGCTAGGCAGTCAACAGAGCATAAAGTATCAAGCTCTGATATTGAAGAAACACAAGCAGTTCAGAGTGCCCCGAGTAAAACACCTAGCTTGGATCAGTTTACTCAAAACCTGACTGAACAAGCCAAACTCGGTAAAATTGACCCTATCTTAGGCCGTGATAATGAAATCAGGCAGATGATAGATATCCTTACCCGCAGACGTCAAAATAACCCTATCCTGACGGGCGAAGCTGGAGTGGGCAAAACGGCTGTTGTTGAAGGTTTAGCATTAAAAATCGCACAACAAGAAGTCCCTGATGCACTGCTTAATGTCAGTATTCATGTTCTAGATTTAGCATTATTACAGGCTGGTGCAGGCGTTAAAGGTGAGTTTGAAAATAGACTTAAAGCACTGATTAATGAAGTTAAAAGCTCAATTAAGCCAATAATTCTATTTATTGATGAAGCGCATACCATGATTGGTAGTGGTGGCGCAGCTGGGCAAAATGATGCTGCAAACTTACTAAAACCTGCATTAGCACGTGGTGAGTTAAGGACGATAGCCGCAACAACATGGGCAGAATATAAGAAATTTTTTGAAAAAGATGCAGCACTAACTCGCCGATTCCAAGTCGTCAAAATTGAAGAGCCTAGTCCTGAGCAAGCGGTCGCCATGATGCGTGGTTTATTACCCGTTATGGAGACGCATCATAAGATCTTAGTTTCAGATCAAGCATTATGTGCAGCAGTAAACCTTTCACATCGTTATATAACGGGACGCCAGTTACCAGATAAAGCGGTCAGCCTTCTTGATACTGCGTGTGCCAGAGTCGCGATGAGCCAAGCTTCAACACCAGGCGCTGTCGAGTCATTACAACGTCAAATCCAACAGCTTGATACCCAAATAGCTATCTTATCTCGCGAACAAAAAAACGGTTCAGATCACAAGAAAGTATTGGCCGAGCTATCAAAAGCACAGAAAGGCTTTGAAAAAAGCTTAAAACCATTAATCAAACAATGGGAATCTGAATTAGCCACGGTGAAACAAATTTCGGAGCTCGTTGAACAGATCCAAGCGCAGAATGATGACAGTACAGATTATCTGGCTCAATTGACCAAGCTAAAGCAGACTTTAGCTGCAAACAAGCAACCTATGGTGCATTGGCAAGTTGATGAACAATTAGTGGCTGAAGTGATTTCTGACTGGACAGGAATACCTGCGGGTAAAATGCAAGATGATGAAATAGCGACTATTTTAGATCTTAAAGCCAGTATGTCAAAACGCGTAATTGGCCAAGATCATGCTTTAGATTTAATTGCTAAAACAGTTCAAACATCTCGTGCACAACTGGGCGATGAAAAACGTCCAATAGGCGTGTTCTTATTAGCTGGCCCAAGTGGTGTCGGTAAAACTGAAACCGCATTGACCTTGGCTGAACAGGTTTATGGCAGTGAAGATAATGTCACTGTTATTAACATGTCAGAGTTTAAAGAAGAGCATAAGGTTTCATTGTTACTAGGCTCACCTCCAGGTTATGTCGGTTATGGTGAAGGTGGGGTATTAACTGAAGCGGTTCGCAGAAAACCATACAGTGTGATTTTGCTTGATGAAATGGAAAAAGCGCACCCAGGTGTGCAAGATATATTCTATCAAGTGTTTGATAAAGGAATGATTAAGGATGGTGAAGGTCGGGATATTGATTTTAAAAATACCATTATCATCATGACATCTAATGCAGGTACAGATACCACAATGTCATTATTTGAAGATGAGGAAACCATCCCTTCAATTAATGGCCTACGCAAAGCGTTACAAGATGACCTGCTAGCTTATTTTAAACCTGCATTTTTGGGGAGACTTAATGTCATCCCATACATCCCGCTGAGTAAATCTATGCTCAATGACATTACGACTTTGCAATTACAACGAGTGGGTAAGCGATTAAATAATCATTATCAAGCCAAGTTTAGTTATAGCGAAGATGTGGTCACGAAAATTGTTTCAATGTGCCAGGATGCTGGTTCTGGTGCACGTAACGTTCACAATATTTTGCAAAACACCATGTTGCCTGATCTTTCTATTAAAATTTTACAAAACATGGCTAGTAATAAAAAAACCACTAATGTCAAAGTGAATGTTGAGAAAGAAGAATTTAATTATAAAGTCTAAATACATACTTATAGGTGTGTGGTGGTCATAAATATATTATTAAGTATTAATAATATATTTTATTAATATAACTACTATTTTGCGTAAAAATGAATTTTACGTAAAATAGTGTTACTTACGTCTATGGTTTTTATTAATACTATTATAAAGTATTAGTTTGGGGCTTTAGTTATGTAGTTATAAAGTATTACATGAGCGGCTCAATCTTTATTTTTGGTAAGTTACTGATTTTATTTTTTATTTTTATTTTCAAATTACATTGAAAGTATTGTTGATAATAAAAAGGTATTTGATATAATCTCGTTGCTTTAAAACGCGAGTTTAATTTTGGATGTGCCACATTAATAACTTAGGCATGTCTGAATGCATTTTTAATAAATTGAATTAAGTTTATATTTAAACTTATATAAACCTATCCACTAATGGATGATATTTACGCAAAAGGAGCATTAATAATGCAAGCGAATACATATTTAGATTACGAAGGTATTAAAGGCGAAACGACTGCTGCAGAATTCAAAGACATGATCACTGTCTTATCTGTAGATTGGAATGTAAGCCGTGAGATTTCTTCTTTCACTGGTACTGCTAAAGATCGTGAAGCAAGTTCAACTCGTTTAGGTGACGTTACAATCACTAAACTTCAAGATAATGCTTCAACAGATATCTTTAAAGAAGCAACAATCGGTAAAGGTAAAAAAGCTGTTTTCCATATCACCAAACAAGGTGACAAAATCGAAGAAATCATGCAGATCGAATTAACTGATGCAATGATTTCAAGCTACAGCGTGTCAATTCAAGGTGACCGCCCTGTTGAAACTATCACTATCAGCTACACAGAGATGATGATGGCAGTTACACCTACAGATGACAAAAACAACATCACTGCAGCGCTACGTTATGGCTACAGCGGTGTTAAAGGTCAACAAATGTAATCCATTTGTGATCTTGTATCTTGGAGGAGAAATTCCTCCAAGTTCTTTACCTATAAAGACTGAGGCAAGGAATGCTAAAGGCTACGCAAAAAAACAATATCATTAGTATTACGACTCCTTTAGGTAAAGATACGCTCTACCTAACACATTTTACTGCCTCTGAAGCGATTTCCCAGCTGTTCTCAATTAGTGTTTCAATGTTTACTATTGGTACTCAAATCAAGCTTGAGAGCTTAGTCGGCAAAAATGTTTGTATCTCATTGAGAAATGCCGAAAGCGATGGTGCAGCTAGATATTTCCATGGCGTAATAAGCCATATTGAATCTGCTGGAATGCGAACCGCTGCTGCAGATGTGGCACAAGACTATATTGATTATCAAGCGGTTATCGTTCCTCGAGCTGCGTTAATGAAGCAACGAACTAACTGCCGAATTTTTCAAAATCAGTCTGTTATCGATATTCTTACTGACATATTTGGTCAACATGCCGTCAGTTTTCAAAATAAGACAACCCGTACTTATCCCAATTACGAATATTGTGTTCAATACCTTGAGTCAGATCTTGATTTTGTGACACGTTTATTACAGCAAGAGGGTATTTTTTACTTTTTCGACCACAGTATAGGCGATCATAAGTTAGTCCTTGCTGATGACATCACTGCTTATAACGCCTGCGATGAAGCACAGGTTCGTTGTTTTTCAGGCCATCTAGCCGAGTCACATGTTTCTCACTGGCAAGGTGGTATGAGCATGGTAAGCGGCGGATTTGCTCAAAAGGGATATGATTATACTCAACCTAAAAAATTCCCATCTGGCAGCAATGCTAAAAACGATTTGCCGGAGCAAAAAAATCTAGAAGTATTTGATTATCTTGGCGAGTCTGAGCTAAATAGTCGCTCCCAACCATTAGCAGATAATCATTTAGAAGCTTTTCAAAAAGATATGAATAAATGCAGTGGTCAAAGCGATTGCCGCAGCTTTACAGTGGGTAAGTTTTTTACCTTTAAAGATCATGAGAATAGCAGTTTTAAAGGTAAGACTTTTCTTGTGAGTGCTTTAAGAACATCAGCGACACAGCCTAATCAATCGGGTGCGAGTCAATCAGGTAGTCATGCTGTCTATCACAATGATTTTGAATGTGTTCCCAATTCAACACCTTACCGTAGTTCTCTATTGATGCAAAAGCCGTTAATCAACGGCGTTCAAACCGCTGTTGTGACCGGCGAACCTGGTGATGAACAGCATATTGATAAGTTTGGCCGAGTTAAGGTGCAATTTCATTGGGATAGAGAAGGCGAGTTCAATTCAAAAAGTTCATGTTGGATCCGTGTCGCACAAAGCTGGGCTGGCAATAAGTGGGGAGCCTTTTTCTTTCCACGAGTTGGCCAAGAAGTGTTGGTTGAATTCATTAATGGCGACCCAGACCAGCCTATTATCAGTGGTGCTGTCTACAATGCTGATTTGATGCCTCCATATGCTTTACCTGCTAAAAAAACGCAATCGGGAATTAAGTCACATAGCACAAAAGAAGGCGGCGCTGACAACTTCAATGAGTTGCGTTTTGATGATGAAAAAGGCAAGGAGTTGCTATTTTTTCAGGCCGAAAAAGATCATCATTTAAATGTTAAAAATGACCAAAAAGATAAAGTTGGCAATGACAGGTTTACCGAAGTCGTCAATAACGATAATGAAAAAGTAGGCAACGATAGCAAGCTAGAAATTGGCAATGATAGAAAGCAGGATATTGGCAATAACGAGACCGTTAAAGTTGGCAAAGTGCTTAATATTGAAGCGGGTAATGAAATTGTGATTAAAACGGGTGGCGCCAGTATCAAAATGAGCAGTGACGGTTCGATTTCAATAGAAGGCACCAATATTAAAATCAAAGGCACAGACGTTAAAGTTAATGGGGCGAGTATTGCCCTCAAAGCCGCTCAAATTAAGCTAAATTAGTTATGACCTCGACATCATATTCTGGCGTAGGTCAATTAGGCGCATTTTGCCGAGGGCACGAAATTGTTTGTCGATTTGGCTATCGTTATTTGATTTGTAAACCTATTGATAAGCCAATGGACCCGCTGCTAAATCAGCCAGAAATAGCATTGTCAGCATCCAGCCTTTTTGGTGAGCAATTCTTGATAAGTCGTCATACTTGGAATAATCAAACTGATATTCTGCAGCGTATTTATCAATACTTAAACGCTGAGGAATTTAGCAGTAGTCAGATAACAGAAGCAGAGATGATTACGGCAATAGCCAATGCAATCGAAAGAAAGCAATTATTGGTAATTCTAATCGATTCAGATTAACCCTGGATATCTGAACTGCCAGTTTTAAATGTTTATATACCCAATGCTATTTGCGCTAACAAATAAAGGAATATTTGATGGGAATGCCAGCTGCGACGTTATCTTGTATGCATGTTTGCCCGAAGACCAATCCAGGCCCAGTACCACATGTTGGCGGGCCAATTATCATGGGTTCAGGCAATGTGTTAATAGGTTCTATGCCTGCAGCGCGCAAAGGTGACAAGCTTATTTGTGTTGGGCCACCTGACACTATCAATGCCGGCTCAAGTTCAGTACTCATCAATGGAAAACCAGCGGCTCGCTTAGGCGATGGCACTGCGCATGGTGGGAAGATCATTGTAGGTAACCCTACCGTGCTGATTGGTTAAACGACAAGGATTGTATTGATGAGTTTGCATGAGCGATTTGATTTTTTATTAGCGCAGCGACAAGTGATAATGTCGTCTTTTGAGTGTGCGCCTAAAAATCTTATAGATAATACTCAAGCATTATTTATCAGTTATAAAGCGTTAAATGAAGGTGCTGCTCTTAGCCAAAGTGATAGCCAGAATGCTTGTCAGAGTGATAGCCAAAGCCAGTTACTTAAAGCTAAAAATGCCACTGAACTCGTAAGCGCACTTGAATCTGAAGTGGATTATGACGTTCAAAACCAGTTGGTCATCATTCAGTTATTTTTGAAATTACATTGTCAGCAAAATTCACAGCAGCAATGTTTATTATTTCAACGACTATTTGATAGCAGCGTAATCAATTCTGCACAGAGCTTTCCTAATCTTGCACTTCTTGCTAGCCAGTATTTAATTCATCCATTGGTATTGAGTAGCGATGGGAAAACAGCCGCACAAATTCATCAATACTTATTGCTTTGTATTTTTCAAGGGCAAAGACTTAACCGCAAACAAGCAAGTGAACGACTAACTACGTCAATGACACCAGTAACGCCAGTGACAACACTGTATGTTGAGTTGCTGATGGAAGTTAAAAAAGCGCCATTAAAGATCTACGAAAATGTTATTGAATTAGAAATGGTAGATAGTATTTTATTTGATTTTTACATCGCCTCCTTAGATGAAGAACAACTCACTTTGATACTCAATGTTATGAGCCAAGACGATACATTAAGGGCTAAAGTGATTGAGGTTATGGGGTATTCTGGTTTTATTAAGTTTGTGCCTTTTCTAGCGAAAGCGATGCAACAACCCTCGCAAACAATGGCAGCGTTTAATGCACTCAAAATCATTTTAGGTCCCTTGCTTGAACAAGCAATTTCTCTTCAGTGGCAATCTGAAAGCGATTTGGATAAACGTTGTGAATATTTACAGTTTTACAGTGCGAAGTTGCTTGACCGTTGGCCAGCTATCGCACTTAACTATAATCAAAATAACACTATCAACCGAATGCTAAATGGTGTTGAAGTGAATGAGAGTTCTATCGAATTCTTGCTGACACAAACAAGTCCGGTTCATCAAAAAATAGCGCAACTTCACCAGTATCGCTTGCACGGCACTATTTCAAAAGCAATCGCCAGCACAGCAGATAGCAAGTTGGCATCATGATTATAGATGTCCAACATACACGTCTTAGTATTGGTGATAATACCGACACTGAACGATTGATTAACTTACCTTTTAGTGAGCCGTTAGAATTCTCATATCAGCAGAACTCACAAAATGTTGTCGCAGTCATGGCGGCAAATTTATCTACTGAACGCAAAGTTGATCGCTTAGTAGACTTGCTATTTAAATTAAAATTACAAGATGACACTGTATGGAAAACATACCAGGGTAAGCCTGTTTTTTGGTTGCTGCCAAACCTTTCTGCCAATGAATTACAACACTGGGTGAGTGTGCTTCACCAACATTTACCACATTGTTTTGAACATCCACTCACTCGGATTTTTCCTAATGGAAGCGCTTCGTTAATGTTTGCCTTTAAGACATTAGAAGCGATGTCATTTGATTCACAAAGTGTGGTGTTAATTTCTGTTGATAGCTTATTTTTTGACTTAGCAGAGTTGTCAGCGACAGACAATCTGATTACCGAAGAACAAGGAGCTGGCAGTCGTCCAGCAGAAGCCGCAATGGTGACAAACTTAAGGGTTAATACCACTGGTTTAAGCATTGACCTATTAAGTCAAAATAACTGCAGTTTAGTGCAGCAAACTCAAACTATTCAAAGCCTTTTTCAGCAGGCAAATAAAGCGTGCGAGCCTGAGCTTTTTAATCAATTGTATTTACCCGGTGCTAATCAAACTGTGACCGATAATTGGCTAAATGCATATGAACAGCTTGCTGGCAGAATTGATTCAGATAGTGACATTTCACAGACAACAAATTTCACAGGAGACATTGGTTGTGTCTCTGGTTTATATAATTTTGTGCATCTTTTTAACCGTTATGAACAACAGACTGTAACAGGGAAAAGTTTACAGCTTGAAGTGTCTCAAACGCTGCATTTAGGATTAGCAACATACTCATGGATAGAGGCATAAACAAGCATGACAATGAGTAACTTTCGCTTTAATGGCCAAAATCGGCATATTGTAGTAGCGCTAACAAGCGCGTCTACACCAGCGGGTTTCCAACTATTAACCTTTGATAAAGCAAATCAGTTAACAGACGTTATCAATGAGATATCACCTCATTTAGTTCGAGATCGTAACGCGTTGATTTATGGTCGTGATTTAGTTTTACAAGCAGGATTATCTGCCACGCTACAGCCACGTAATATTGTAAAAAACCTGACAGAAGCAATCGAGCGTTCATTGCTCAGAGTGTATGTTGAGGTGCCTAAACCGCAAATTCAATACTCGACAGAAACAGCCACGCCAGGCGTAAGTTCAAGTGCTAAAAAAACGCCAAAATCGAATAACGGCAAGAAAGCTAGCTCAGCAGCGTCAGCCGGATCTGTAACCAATAATACCTCAACAGAAGTGGCTATTGATAAGCAAGAGTGCCGTAGCGATCCTGTTTCCATGTTAAGTGGCGAAGAGATATTACCGCTGGTTGATTTCGAAATCAGTGGCCTATTACCCCTAACGTGGCGACGTTTATATCGCTCTAGTAAAATCGATTCCAATATCGGACTAGGCTTCGGTTGGCGACATAATTTCAGTGTCCAATTAACTCATCAATATAAAGAAGCGCCTAAAATTGGCCCTAAAAAACCAGCAAAGCAATGGTATGAATTAACAGATGAAGAAGGGCGGGTACATGTGTTTGACTGCGTTAAACGTGGTCAAACAAGCATTCAAACTTCGACAGGTTGGTCGTTAGTCCATCAAGCGGATGGTCGACAGGTACTGATTAAACCTGACGAGAGCCATTGGGCGTTCAAGCTTTATGAAATCGAAGGCAAAACGGTATGGTTACTTGAAACCATCAGTAACCATCAAGGTCAATATTTTGAACTGTACTATGACAAAAAAGGCCGCTTAGCTCAGATTACTACAGGGCCTAAACGTGGGGTGTTATTACATTACAACGCCCAAAATAATTTGTTACGGGTGTCATCATATGTGCTGAATGACAAAGGTAATCGAGAAGTTCATCCATCATTATTAGCCAGTTATCAATATGATGATGCTGAAGCGTTAATAGCGGCAACAGATATCAATGGCCTTGTAGAAAGGTACAGTTATGTCGACGCAGCTAAACCTAAAACACAAGCTGAGCCACACAAACATCCCCTAGGGCCCAAATCATCGACTTATCTGCTAAAACGCAGAACTCGGGCATCGGGTTATAGTCATCACTTTGCATGGGATAGCCATAATGCCAGTGCTAAATGTATCGAGCAATGGGGTGACAATGACACCTATCATTACCACTTTGCCTATGAGCAACAATCAAGCGGAATGCGCAGCAGCTGTGTTGATTCTTTGGGAAACAAAGAAGAGTTTGTTCATAATGCTCAAGGTTTATTAACTGAGTATCATAATGCCAATGGGCATATTACTCGACATCAATATGATACAGCAGGTCGTAAAGTTGCCACGATTGATGCTAATCATAATCAAACCCAATACCTGTATAACTCTTTAGGTCAAATTGACTCGATAGTTCAACCTGATGGGGGCGTCACAAGTTTTGAATACAACCGTTTTGGGCAACGTATTCTCACTCAAGATCCTATGGGTCGAAAGTTATCAAAGCAATTCGATGCAACAGGTCGGATTTTGTCTGAAATTAATTTTGATGGTCGTCAGCGCCAGTATCAATACAATGATTTTGGTCAAGTCACGCAAAAAATTGAGTTTGATGGTGTGACGCATAAATATTTATGGGATCGTGATGGCGAATTACTCGCAACGCAAGTAGGGGAGTCACTCACTCGATATAGCCACGACCGTTTGGGTCGAGTCAATGCGGTTATCGATCCACAAGGGCTAGTCACCGAATTTATTCGAGATGACAAAGGCCAAGTTGTTCAGCAAAAATCTTATCCTCAATCAGCGCCTGAAGAGTCGGTTAATAAATACTTTCAGTTTGATGATGCGGGGAGGCTGACTTGTCACTCACAAGATGTCAGTCAACTTGATACAAACTCAGATGAGATTACGAGCACCAATACAGATGTGCTAGATAATAAATCAGATGAATCATCGTTAAATCACACCATGCTCAGCTATCAGGGGTTATCACAGCCTAGCGAACAAACCTTTGCTGATGGCAGCTGGCTTAAGTTTCATTATGACAAAGAGCGTAACCTTAAACGCATCGCCCGCAGTGATGGTGCTGAATACGCCATTGATTATACGCCAACTGAGCAACCTAAAAAGTTAGTCGGTTTTGATGGGCGCGAGCAGCAATATCAATACGATGCTAATGATAAGCTGATTGCCGTGAATGACAGTGATACTCGCTTTATTGAGCTAAGCCGTGATGCCATGGGGCGCATTGTTAAGCAAAGTAGTCATGTCAAAATAGAAGCGAATGCACTATCACCACTATTAAATACCCAAAACTTTTATCAATATGACAAGTTAGGCCAAATCACCCGTGCTCATAATCAGCATCGTACAGTTGAGCAGAAATATGATGTTCAAGGCCGTTTAGCAACATCAACTCAGGGCAGCTGGCAGCTTGAGTATCAATATAATGATAAAGGTCAGCGCACGCATCTTGTGTTGCCCGATGGCAGTAATATTGGCTATCAATACAATACCAATGGCCAACTAACAGATATTAGTTTACAAACCGCTGTAGATGGAACACAAACGGCTGTAGATGCAGCAGTAGCAGGGCTTGATAAACAAACATTAAACACACTTGTTAGTTATCAATATCTACCCTCGGGGCTTTTACATAAAAGCCAACAATCAAATCAGCTCGAGTTAGTCCAAGAGTTTGATGCATTCTCACGATTAAGCGCGCAAACATGGTCCAACCAATGTGACGCCACCACGTTTGAATATCGTCAATACCAATACGATAAACAAGACCAGCTAAATCAATTATCAACTGAGTTAGCAGCCCAGCAGCCAAAGGTTAAGCAATTTACCTATAACCGTATCAGCCAGCTGGTTAAAGATGTCACGGCTTGTATGGGAGAATCATTCACTGCCGTGCATGAAAGTGCTGAACATGACATTAGCGCCGCTGATAACAGCGCCTTTGATAACAAAGAACAAATCGCCAGGCAGCGTGATGGGAATCCGTCAGATTCTGGCATTCACCAATATCAGTGGGATGCTTTCGGTAATCCGCAAACGGCTATCAGCACTCATGCTGATAACAATGTTGTCTATAATGATACCGATAAAAAATCGACTGAAAATAGCCCTGCAGAGCTAACTGTAAATACACCATTTGATGAGGTTATTGTTAAAAATGACCGTCTGTTAAGCATGGCGGGTATAGATTACCGTTACGATGCTAGCGGCAATCAAATTAACCAATTGGCTAAAGGTGATAAACAGCAGCGCAGCTTTAATGGCTTAAACCAATTAGCGCATATTAATGTTAATGGTCAGTTGGCCCAATATGAATATGATGCTTTAGGTCGACGCAGCGCCAAAATCACCGAACAAGGCCGCACAGATTTTATTTGGGATAATAACCAACTCATCGGTGAATGCAGCCTAGGTGAATACACCTGGTACATCTATCAGCCAGAGACTTTTTTACCGGTAGCGTTAGTCAAACATGGTCAAATTTATCACTACCATTTAGACCAACTAGGTACACCGATTTGCTTAACCGATGTTAATGCGCAAACCGTATGGCGCAATCAGCTCGATGTATTTGGTCATGCTGACTCAACAGCTATTGAAAATAGTGCTGAGGTGGCTAATCACATTGATAACCCACTGCGCTTTCAAGGCCAGTACTTTGATGAAGAGTCAGGCCTACATTACAACCGCTTTAGATACTACAGTCCTGAGCAAGCACGGTTTATTCATCAAGACCCTATTGGTTTAGTGGGCGGTATCAACCATTACCAATATGCGCCTAATCATGTGAACTGGGTGGATCCGTTTGGGTTGTGCAAGGAAGATAACCTAAAAAAGAATGTAGATGAAAATCTAGAATTAATCAGTACAGAGTTAGCTGATAAACTGTTAACTGCCAGTACGTTAGTTAACCCTGAACAATTTAGGCAACTACCAGCAAGTGTATTGAACAATAAATTAGGCTCGGGTGGCTATAAAGAAGCCGTTTTTATAGATGATGAACAAGTATTCTTAATACCTAAACGTGACTCTAATAATATGAATCCCGCTACCATTGAAGATATCAAACAAGAGGCTAAGGACTTAGATAAAATTAAGAAACTGGGTTTACCTGTTTTAACAATCCCTGAGTTTGCTGAAACTATTAATTCTGATGGCGAAGTCATACAGGGTGGAGTCCAAGATAGAATGCTGTTTAATGGACGGGATATAGAAAAGAATATTATTCCGGGTACTAATTCACAGGGGATTACTGTCGATAATTTAAAAGCTATTTTATCTCAAGATACTTTGGATGAATTAGAGAATATTTTTGATCTGGTTGAAAGTAAAAATATTTATATTAAAGATTTACAATTTATGTATGGGGCTGACGGATTACCCAGGGTTGCCGATCCACAAAATGTCGTTGAAAATACTAGCCAAACAGATGTGGATGATTGTTTGGATATTATTACGGAAGAATATGAAATGATTTCTAGCATAATATTAAGTAAGGAGTAGTTAATGGTAGATAGTGTGCTCAAAGGGATATCGATTGATAACCGGATTGTCAATGCGCTAAAAAGCCATCGTATCATTAATATGACTAAACCTTTAAGTGAATTTGGTATGAGTCGTTACAAAAAAAGACGTAACGTGAAAGATGAAGACATGTTTTCATATTCCGGTAAAAAGGTCTTTGTTCATTTAGACAACGGGGATGTGATAGGTTTTGCATCAAATGATGTAAAAAGGTCCGTTGTTACTTGGTTTGATGAAAAAGACGGTGTGAAAGAACATTTTTACTTGTGCCGGCGGGGGGATGAGTTTTCATATGACGATCCAGCTCTTTCAGTAAAAGATAATTGGAGCGGGATAATTAATGAAAAAGTCATATCGATAACCGTATTTTCTGTTAAAAACCCCGTTGAAGATAAAAAGTTTGTTGATAGTTTTGAGGCTGCAATTTTATTGGAAACAGCTAAAGGTAATATGCTGATTTCAGATGCTTCAGCAGCCTTCAAATATTCATCTTCTATGCCTGTGGTAAAGCTAGATGATGCCCCTGATGGCTTTTTTGACAATCTAGAGGCTAGAGTATTGTGATCTGAGTTAATATCCATATCACAAATCAAGCAGTGATAAGAACCAACAGAAAGTATATAAATTCAACATTGACAAGGATAATACGATGTCATCAATAAAATTAACTCAAGCTGTCGGGCTGGGTGGCGCTAATAACTTAAACGATGTAAAAGCAGTACAAACGGCGTTAAATAAATTACTTAAACTTATTCCTCCTACACAATCGTTAAAAATAGATGGTCGTTTAGGCTCTAGGCCAGACATCTCTAAAACCGTTGCAGCGATAAAGTTATTTCAAAGCAAGGTACTCAATATGCTACGTCCTGACGGAAGAATTGACGCAAATGGCCGTACTCATCGGAAGATGAATGAGAAACTATTGAGCATAGAGGCGATGGCTAATGTAAATACTTCATTAGAAATGCCAGTAACGAAAGCTTTTTGGATGAAAACTGCCGTTAACGAAGTGGGGGAATCAGAGGTTGCAGGAGCTAAAGCAAATCCTCAAATATTAGAATATTTTAAAGCATCCAAGTTTTGGGGAAGTGACGATAGTGGTGGTCAAAATGCTTGGTGTGGCTCCTTCGTTGCTTGGGTTATGAAGCAAAATAACTTTGAACCGGTGAAAAATGCTTTTAGAGCGAAAGAATGGACTAATTTTGGTAAACCAATATATAAACCTGTTTACGGCGCTATAGGGATCAAATCTAGGCAAGGCGGTGGGCATGTTGCTTTTGTAGTAGGACAAAGTGCTGATGGTAATTATTTGTTTATGCTTGGAGGAAATCAAAGTAACAGTGTTAAAGTTTCTAAATATAAAAAAGAAGTCTGGGATGACTTTGTT
This sequence comes from Shewanella sp. 3_MG-2023, assembly GCF_030548765.1. Taxonomy (NCBI): domain Bacteria; kingdom Pseudomonadati; phylum Pseudomonadota; class Gammaproteobacteria; order Alteromonadales; family Shewanellaceae; genus Shewanella; species Shewanella sp. 3_MG-2023. The sequence continues at coordinate 36,122 of NZ_JAUOSH010000039.1, forward strand.
GTACCTTCCAATTTTGATGCGTCATCAACTCATTTACCCATTTATACTCAGAAAGCATCGATAGCGGGAAGTGAAGCATAATGAAAAAATTAAATTTTATATTATTAAGCTTAATTTTCGTAGTCGACTCGGCCAACGCTGATAATATTTCTTCGTCAGAATTAACAGGCTTTATACAAGCGACAAACAGCGTTGATTACCTTGCTAAAGTAAAAGTGATTAAAGTAAAAGTCATCAGCCAAGATGATGATTTAGAAAAACAAGTTTACTTTGCTGAAGTTCTTGCTACATACAAAGGGGAGCTTAAACAAAACATAAGCTACGAGATGCATGTAGAACCAGGTGAAGATGTCATATTCAATTCTACGCCGGTTTATATCGCATTGTGTAAAAATAGTCATGGGGCATACTATTGGCCTGGCACGGGCTCTGAGTTTAGGTTATCAAAAGAAATTGATTCATGGTTAGCCGATAATAGTAAAACCATAAGCCAGAGCGACTCTGCTGCAGATTGGTGTAAATAATTTATTAACTCACAAGAATGTGAATATTTGGGCGTTGTGAAAAATTTTTAAGTCATAAATATATAAAGCGGCAGTTGTTATCAGAGGGTGTAACAGATTCTGTGTAACTGCAATTTAGTTAATATGCTTCACAATTCTGTCTTCGAACTCAATAATAAA